>CATNCV010000047.1 GCA_950096965.1 uncultured Clostridiaceae bacterium
TGTTATGGAAGAGAAAAAACAAAAAAAAATAGAGGTAGTTTCAGGTGGAAATGATTTGAATATCTCCCCTGTATATGACCATATTGATATTGAGAAACCTAAGGAGAAAAAAGAAAAGAAAAATGTTATTATTCCTAAGGAAAAAAAGAAATAAAATGGATGTTATTTTTCATCCATTTTATTTTTTCAATTTTAATATTCTTTCAAAATACTTTACTTTATTATTTGAAAATATTTTCTATGTTTTACTTCTTATGCTTCATCATTTTCGTCAAATACATCACCACAGTTTGCACAGAATTTTGGCTTAACTGTTTTATCTTCTGGTTCCCAGCCACATTTATCACATTTATATGTTAAAGGTCTTTTATTTCCACATTCTGTACAGAATTTTCCTGTATTTTTTTCTCCACAGCTACATGTCCATTCATTTGAATTTTGCACTAATTTTTGTTCTTCTTTGTTAGGCGCAAGGTCTTCCTCTACCTCTTTATTATTTTCTTCTTGATTCATTGCAAATAAAGTATTTGCATCTATTCCTCCTGCTTTACTTGCCATGTTCATTCCTGCAAATGCAAACATTGGACCTGTAGCTGTATTTGAAGCTGCATTTTTCATTGCTTCTGCTTGTGCTTCAACTATTGTTGCTGCTGCCATTTTTGGGTTTCCTATAACTGCTCTTCTTTGAAGTTCTTTTATCATGTTTTCATCTTCTTCTGATGCATTTACTGAATTCACTCCTATTGAAACAATTTCTATTCCTCTTGTTTCTTGCCATTTGCGTGATAGTACTTCGTTTAGTGCTTCTGCAAATTCCATTGTATGACCTGGAAGGCTACTATATCTTACTCCCATTTCTGATACTTTTGCAAATGCTGGTTGAAGTGCTGTTAAAAGTTCTGTTTTTAATTGGCTTTCTATTGTTTCTTTTATATATTTGTCTTGTACATTTCCGCATACATTTGTATAGAATAACATTGGGTCTACTATTTTGTATGAATATTCTCCATTACAACGAATAGCTATATCTACATCTAAACCTATATTTTTGTCTACTACTCTAAAAGGTACTGGACTTGGTGTTCCATATTTGTTTCCAATTATTTCTTTTGTATTAAAGTAGTATACTCTTTGGTCATTTGCTACTCCTCCACCAGTTGTAAAACGTTTACCTATTGTTTTAAATGTATTTATTATTCCTTTTCCTAAGCCACCTACAAAAATGCTTGGTTCTGTTTCATTGTTGTATATAAATTCTCCAGCTTCTGCACAAAGGTCAACTACTTTTCCTTGTTCTACAATTATCATACATTGTCCTTCATTTACTGCTATGACTGAACCATTTGAAATTATATTTTCTGTACTTTTTGTATTTGAGCTTCCTTGTGTTATCCTTTTTTGTCCTTTTACTACTAGAACATTTGATTCTAGGCTATCACAATAAAAATACTCCTTCCATTGGTCTGCTAAAGTTGTTTTTATTGCTTCACTACCTGCTTTTATTAATCCCATATTATCTCTTCCTTTCGTGTTTAATTAATTATATAATAACAAAGATATTTGAAATACGCAACTATTTTATCTAATTTGTCTTTCTATATCATCTTCTACATATTTGTTTCTTAATGAATTTCTTTTTAATGTATTTCACTCTTTGCATATATTCTTTCTACTTTTTTAATATTGGTTAGAACAATTTTTTCATTTATCTCTATCCATTTATTCTATTTATTTTATCTTTTTGTACTCTTCTTTTGCTTTATTTAAGCTAAAAATATGTATTTTTAATTTATATGTCAATAATAATTTTGTTCTCAATCGAATTTTGGTTGACATATTATATTGCATGTTGTATAATATAAAAAGTTCTAAACTAATAATATTATATACCTATCTTTAATTAAGGAGGGCCTTTTATGATAAACATACTTGATGTACCAGTTAACACTTGTCCATTAGATGTACTTTCTAAAATGGGTGAAGAGATACGTGGTAGTAAAATATTATTCAATTCATCAGCATTTGCTAAATTAGCCAAAAATGTTGATACATTTGAAAAAGTTGGGCAGTCCTATTTTCTTTCTTGGAATGCTACTGAACGTTTCCCTCAAACCACTATGGTTATTGAGGTAGAGTACCTCACTGATAACAATTATACTGGTTATGTGTATCACGCTGTATATATTAATGCATCTGATATATGTTTTCGGACACAATGGGATGATTGCCCTAATGAGTACCTTTTTGTATTAGAAGAATAATTTATCAATGTAAAATACTAAAGAGCCAAATATTAATTTATATTGGCTCTTTAATATTTTGCTTGTTACTTTAATTAAAATAATGACTAGTTTCTTCTAACCTGTCAAACTCATTTTGTCTTAATACTTCATATACTACAATTGCTACAGAATTTGATAAGTTTAAACTTCTTAAAGTTGGAAGCATTGGTATTCTTATTGTTTTTTCTATGTATTTTTGTAAAATATCTTCGGGAAGCCCTTTTGTTTCTTTTCCAAATAATAAAAATACTTCAGCTAAATTAGAATAATTTACATCTGAATAACATGCTTGACCTTTTGTTGTTACAAAAAACATGTTATTTTCTTCTGGTTTATATTTTTCTAAAAATTCTCCAAAAGATTTATGTTTTTCTATTTCTAGCTTGTCCCAGTAGTCTAAACCTGCTCTTTTTAAGGTTTTGTCTGTTATTTCAAAACCTAATGGCTCTACTAAATGTAATTTTGCTCCTGTAGCTGCACATGTTCTTGCTATATTTCCTGTATTTTGTGGTATTTCTGGTTCTACCATGACTATGTTTATTTTCATTTTGATTACCCCTTATTTATAATTATGTTTGTAGGTGGTCGCATCTTATCAAACTCCTGCTCTTTTAAAAAAAATTACCCTAAATATATTTATTAAAGCAATTTGTTGTAAAATGAGCCTCTTGATAAGTCAACTCCCTACATTTTTTATTTTTTCCACACTCTATGTATGTTTTCTTTTTCCTTTTCTTTTAAGCACTTGAACATATCTATATCTAGCTTATTACATACAGAAGCTAGTACATATAAACAGTCTGATACTTCGCTTTCTATTGAGTCATAGCTATATTGTTTGTTTACATCTGTACTCATGTTTGTTGCATTTTTTCTTATTGATTTTGCAAGCTCTCCTATTTCTTCTGTTAATAATAACATTCTTTCTTCTATAGGTTGTTCTTCAAAGCCTCTTACTGTGTTTACTGCTTTTATATAGTGTTGTACATCTCTTAAGCTATCTGTTTCTTTTAAGTTTTCCCATAATGCTTGTTGCTTATTTTCTTTGTTTTTGTCTTCTATTTCATTATTACTTTCTTCCTCAACTTCCACTAAATATAATTTTTCTTCAAAGCCACCCTTTTTTGATTTCTTTTCTAAACGTACTTTTTCTACTTCTTCATTTTCTAAGTGATAACTTTTCTTAATTGCCTCTATTACTTCTATTAAGTCTGCCATTTCTTCTTTGCTATGGTCTGCTATAAATTCATTTGCTTCTTCTAATAGCTTCTTATCTAATTCTTTTTCATATTCCTTTTCTTCTAGTACATAATAATTACATTTTTTACCTAATGTTTCTATATTTTGTGGTATTTTATCTCTTACTAATTTATTATATTTATAAGTCATTTATTTCTCCTCCATGTTTGCATTATATTCCATAAAAATGAAAAAGTCAATATTTTTACGAATTTTTGTTTGACAATTTTAAGATGCTGTGCTATATTATATATGCAAACATTTGAGTGGTAGGTAAAAGTAAAAATGTACTTTTTATATACAAGGTTAAAATTGCATGGTCCCCCATGCACCTACGCTGAAAATTAAACAATGTTTTTTACTACACACAAAAAAAGAAAGGTGAATTTTATGGATATATTAGAAAAACTTACAATACTTGCAGATTCTGCTAAATATGATGCTTCTTGTAGTTCTTCAGGGAGCAAACGTACAAATACAAAAGGAGGCATTGGAAATGGAGATGTTTCTGGCATTTGCCATAGCTGGGGGGCAGATGGTAGATGTATTTCTCTTCTTAAAATTTTGATGAGCAATGCCTGTATTTATGATTGTAAGTATTGTATTAATAGGTGTAGCAATAATGTTAAAAGAGCTACTTTTACCCCAAGGGAAATTGCTGATTTAACAATCCAGTTTTATAAACGTAATTATATAGAAGGTTTGTTTTTAAGTTCAGCTGTTATAAAAAGCCCTGACTTTACTATGGAAAGGCTATATAAAACTGTACTTATTTTAAGAAAAGAATATAAATTTAATCGGCTACATTCATGTAAAAACTATTCCACGGTTCAAGTAAGGAACTTATTGATAAATTAGGTGTTTTAGTTGATAGAACTAGTATTAATATTGAGCTTCCTTCTAATGATAGTTTAAAATTACTAGCTCCTCAAAAAGAAAAGGCTGGTATTGTTACTCCAATGAAATATATATCTCAAAATATTGCAATTTCTAAACAAGAAAAATCAATATATAAAGAAAGATTTGTACCTGCTGGGCAAACAACTCAATTAATTGTAGGTGCAACTCCTGAAACAGACTTAAAAATTATGAAACTATCTGAAAGTTTATATAATAACCTAAATTTAAAACGTGTATATTACTCAGCTTATGTATCTGTTAATAATGATGAAAATTTGCCTGCCTTGGAAGCGCCTCCTCTTCTTCGTGAAAATAGATTATACCAAGCAGACTGGCTTTTACGTTTTTATGGTTTTAAAATAGATGACTTATTAGATGAAAACCATCCTAATTTTCATACATTGTTAGACCCTAAGTGTGACTGGGCTCTTCGTCACTTGGAGAATTTCCCTGTCGAAATAAACAAAGCAGATTATAATACTCTTTTAAAAGTTCCTGGTATTGGTGTCATTTCAGCTAAACGTATTATTACTGCTAGAAGGGAATTTAATTTGAATTTTGAAAACTTAAAAAAGCTTGGCATTGTACTTAAACGTGCTCGTTATTTTATTACATGTGATGGAAAATATTTTGACCCTATTAAAAGCTTTAATCAGAATTTTATTTCCCAGAACTTACTTTTTTTAGAAAGAATATCTATGCCTCAATCAAATTATATACAAACTTCACTATTTGACACTTTTTCCCAAGCACAAGAACTTTCTTATAATTTTGATAAACTTTTACCAACAAAGGAGGACAAGCAAAAATGTTTAACTGGAATGTTATAAATAAAATTTATGTATATGATGGTACTTTTGAAGGCCTTCTTAGTATAGTTTTCGATTGTTATATAAAAAAAGTAATCCCTTTAAGGATTGTTTCTAAAAATAAATTAGAAATTAATTTCTTAGATTCTATAGAAGAAATTAAAACAGATACTACAAAATCAAAAAGAATTTTTGATGGAATATATAAAAATATTTCTTATGATACCTTATATAATAGTTATTATGCATTTCTTTCAAATGGCAAAGAAAAAGAAATAAATATATTAAAATATATTTTAAATGGCTTTGTAATTGGGCCTAAAATAAATACCATGCTTTCCTTAGACTTTGTTTTTAATGTATGTTCTATGAGAAAAAGAATGTTAGGAGAAGCTCATCGTTTTAAAGGTCTTCTTCGTTTTTCTGAAGTTGGTAGTAATTTATTTTATGCACCTATTCATCCAGATAATAATATACTAGAAAATTTAGGTCATCATTTTATACGAAGACTGCCTACTCAAAATTTCATTATACATGATAAAAATAGAAATATCGCTTTTTTATATAATACTAAAGAATACAAAATTATTGATAGTTCTTGTATTACTATTCCAAACATTTCGGAGGCTGAAAGAAAATATCAAGAATTATGGACAGCATTTTTTAAAACAATTGCTATTAAAGAGAGAAGCAATTCGAGGCTTCAAATGCAATATATGCCAAAAAAATATTGGCAGGATTTGACTGAGCTTCAATGAAATTTATTGAACTATGAATCTATATTGACCTATAGCTATCTGTAAACTTAACTTTATACATGCTATATTTACTAAAAAGGTTAATAATTTACAACCTTTTATTATTGTAAATGTCATTAATCTAATATTTCTAATGTATATTAATAAATATATTAGAAATGTTATTATAGTATATGTAAAAGGAATGGTGGTAATAGTGGCAATAGATTTTAATGTCATTGGAAAGCGTTTAAAAGAAATTAGAAAACAAAAGGGCTTAACTCAAGAACAATTAGTAGAAAAAATGGGTGTTTCTATTGCTTATCTTAGTAAAATTGAAACTGGTAAAGTTCATATCAATTTAGAAAGGTTATCTCAAATATGCGAAATTCTAAATGTTTCAGAAGGAAAAATATTAAATGGTACTTCTAATAGTTCAGAATTATATTTGAATTCTGAATTTAATGTTCTTCTGAGAAAATGTTCTCCTAAGCAGTTAAAACTTGCTTATAAAATTTTACGGTTCTATTTTGGAAGAGGATATTTAACAATGGGGACGGAGATTTTTGAAGCCAATTTGAAGCCAATGGGGACGGAGACTTTTGAAGCCAATTTGAAGCCAATTTGAAGCCAATGGGGACGGAGATTTTTGGCTACTCTTATTATTAAAATTTTAAATATATTCAAATATTTGTAATATAATAAGAGTAGCCAAAAATCTCCGTCCCCATTGGCTTCAAATTGGCTTCAAATTGGCTTCAAAAGTCTCCGTCCCCATTGGCTTCAAATTGGCTTCTGTAACTCCCATTATTTCCTATTTAATGCGAAAAGCACAGGAATAGCAATTCCTGTGCTTTAATAGATTTTGTTTAAAATTTGGCTTTAATATCTGGCATGTTTTATAAAGAAAGAACGTATTTCTTCTTGTAATTCTTCGGAGAAATTAATGCTATAAATCTCATTTACTAGCATTAACTTGTACTCATTTAGTTTTTGTACTGCATAGTTATTGTCTTTTACTATCTTGTATACATATATTTCCAAGCTATTTCCTTTTTTGTTATATTTAGATAAATATATTAAATCTCCCTCTCTATAATTTTGGGTTTTTATAAGCTTTCCGTTGTGTTCTACATTTATATAGCAATAGTATTGACTACTTTTTTGTACATTTATCCACCTATTTTCAAAGTGAATTTGTGGCTCATTGCTTTGCATTACTGCTTCTGTACTGTTTTTCCTTTCTTCTTTTCCTCCTAATAATTTTCTTGCACTTTCTTGTACTTCTTTTGGGAATTTTGCTATTTGCAATTTTTCTATTTCCTGTAAGTCAATATTTGCATTTTGGCACTCTATAGCATACATAGAAGCAGTAATTTCTACTATTTTGTACTCAACTATTATTACCTTTTCATTTTTCTTTTTTATTTTGAAAACATGGTCTTCAGTTTCAAGTTTTACTGTGTCATTAGTATTTATGAAAATTCCATTTCTTACTACTAAATATTTTTCTACATCATTTTTAGTAGTATATAAACTTCCATTACTAAATTCAATTCCCTTTATATTTATTCTTGCTTTATCTTTCTTATTTTGTACTACTTTATTTTCTGTAGTTTTAGGGCTACTATCACTTGAATTCCTATTTCCTGCCTTATCTTCATCATCTCTTTTAGGAAAAATATATGGTATTTTGTATGCTTTTGCAAGATTGCATAAATCATTATCACATGTTAGAATTATAACATTTTTATGCTCTTTGCAATAATCAATTATGTTATAATCTTGATATTCGTTCTTTTTATAACCGTCAATACATACATACTTTTCCTGCCCCTGAGAAGTATGCTTTTCATATCCTGCAACACATTCATATTTTTCGCCTTTACTGTCTATTCTACTTTGCTTTGCTACAGTTCGTATATTATGTCCAAAACTTCCTCCATCATTCTTATGATCATCAAGTTCTTTAATAGTACCTGTTAATATAATTATTTTGTAAGCTTCTTCTATAATTTGCATAGTTTCACTTGAATGTAAAGCACAAGTGTCTAAAATGTATATCCGTCCTTTTTTCCTACTTACCATCTGGCTCATTTTTTGTAAAAAATTCATATTGCAATCCTCCTTTTGATTTTTATTAAATAGCCTAACTTTTTAACTAAATCTATCCTCCTTATATTATCAATTTTGATATTATTAATAATTTATCAATAATTCTATTATACTATAGATTAACATAATTGTAAATTTCTTTGTTAATTTTTTTATATTTGTTTTATACTTTCATAATAAAAATTGTTAACATTGTTTAGTAACATTTATTTAATAAAAGCTTTACCATATTATATGATTAAAAAAAATTGTATTTTTATATAAGTCAAAATAGACAGTGGAATTGACACATCTTTAAAAGATAAAGTGTGTCAATTTCCACCGTCTATTTTGACTTACTTTTTTACAGCCCCTATAATACTTTGATCAGCTGTCAATTTCTGTACCAGCTGCAATTAGCAAATTTGCTATTTCTTCATTTCCATTTTTTCTAGCCATTTTTAGACAATAATTATTGTCTACTGTTACATCTGCTCCCTCTTCAATTAACTTTTCTAGTATTCTTATCCAATCACGACCTTCGAAAATGGCATATACTACTGCAAGTGTTATTAAATGTCCATATCCACCGTCAAAATCTTTATCTGGATATCTATAAGTTTCAAATTCTAAAAGAGTGTTCCATACATCAGCCAAATTTAAAGGTCTATTAACATCTATTTCATATTCTTTTAGTAATTCAAATACCTCTATGTTTCCATATTGTATAACAAATTTCATATAGTAATCCTTATATTTATCCCGAAAACTTCTTAATCTTTCTATTTTTTTTAGCCATATCTTTACTAAATTAAGGTCTCCATATTCTATTGCTTTGCTAAAATTAATTAAAAGATTTTCAGAACTAGATGGATAATCATGCTCAAATATCACTTTTATTATTTTAGCACTAACTTCATTTTCCCTTTCCATAGCATTTTCAATAGCAATTGGGTCTAACATAAGTGAAACATTTACTAGCAATTTTACCATTTCTAAGTTTTCATTTTCTACTGCATACTTAACCATTTGCCATGCAAATTTTTCCAGATTTCCAAACACCACGTGTTTTCCTTTATTGTAATCGTCTTTATATTTAATTGTAAAATTCTTATCAAACTCTATCAATTCCTTTACTAACTCTATTTGGTTTCCTTTTACTGCTCCTTCTAAGGCATGCTCATAATCTCGTTCAAATTCATAGCAGCTTCTACTCCAATTACTTCCATACGCCTTATGCACTACCCTCCACTCATAATGTTTATAGTTTGCCTCGTTCCGTAGTTTTCTGATAGCTATCACAGCTTCACTACTCATTACTTCTAATAACTCAATTGTTAATTTGCGATATCCTAATTCTGCCGCTCTTTCAAAGAATTCCCAAAAATTGTACTCTCTTGTTTCTTTTATCTCGCCTGTTTCTTTTATATGGTCTTTCATAATAGCTATTAATGTTTCTTCTTGCTCTTGAGTTAACTCTCCTCTTTTCATTTCTTTGCACAGTATTAAACGCTTTTTTTCATTCATATAATCCATATATTTTATTCTCCTTTCAATTAATTAATTGATAAAGATTATAATAGTTACATATATTTTATATCATATATTATGTTTATTGTCAATTGTTTCTTTTTGTCTGTCTCTTTTTATATTAATTGAGAGCATATTTTCAACAATTTTTAATAAAAAAATTGTTGAAAATAGACTTAATCTATGTTAGTATTAAAAGTGATAGAATAATATTTAAAGGAGGTTTTTATCCATGGATTTTAAAGAGTGGGAAAATTTTAACAAAATTGGTGAATGGACTAAAGAAATTGATGTTAGAGGTTTCATTCAGGCAAACTACACTCCATATGAAGGAGATGATTCTTTTTTAGCAAATGCTACCCAAAGAACAAATAAATTATGGAATGAAGTTTTAGAACTTTATAAAAAAGAAAGAGAAAATGGTGTACTAGATGTTGATACTAAAACTCCATCTGCTGTAAATGCATATGATGCTGGTTATATCAATAAAGAATTAGAACAAATAGTAGGTCTTCAAACAGACGCACCACTAAAAAGAGCAATTATGCCAAATGGTGGTATTAAAATAGTTGAAAAATCTTGTGAATCTTATGGTTATAAGGTAGATGAGGAAACTGACTACATTTATAATAATTTAAGAAGAACTCATAATGATGGTGTATTTAGTGTATACACACCTGATATTAGAGCTGCTAGAAGCTCACACTTAATAACAGGTCTTCCAGATGGTTATGGTCGTGGAAGAATTATTGGTGATTACAGACGTATTGCCTTATATGGAGTCGACGCTTTAATTAGTGAGAAAAAGAAAGATTTAGATGTATTAGATGTAGATGAATTTACTGAAGATGTAATACGTGCGCGTGAAGAAATTCATGACCAAATTATTGCATTAGAAGATTTAAAGAAAATGGCTCAAAAATATGGTTTTGATATATCAGTTCCAGCTTCAAATGCTAAAGAAGCTGTTCAATGGTTATACTTTGGATATTTAGCTGCAACAAAAGATCAAAATGGTGCTGCTATGAGTTTAGGTAGAACTTCTACTTTCTTAGATATTTATATTGAAAGAGATTTAAAAAATGGAAGTTTAACTGAAGAAGAAGCACAAGAATTAATGGATCACTTTGTTATGAAATTACGTATGATTCGTTTCTTACGTGCTCCAGAATATAATGAGCTATTTAGTGGAGACCCTGTTTGGGTAACAGAAAGCATTGGTGGTATGGGAGTTGATGGAAGAACTTTAGTTACTAAAAACTCTTACAGAATGCTTCATACTTTAGTTAACTTAGGGCCTGCACCAGAACCAAACTTAACAGTTTTATGGTCAAAAGATTTACCAGAAAACTTCAAAAAATACACATCAAAAATATCAATTCAAACATCTTCTATTCAATATGAAAATGATGACTTAATGAGAACTACTGTTGGAGATGACTATGGAATTGCTTGTTGTGTATCTGCAATGAAAATTGGTAAACAAATGCAATTTTTCGGTGCAAGAGCAAACTTAGCCAAAGCTTTACTTTACGCTATTAATGGTGGTAGAGATGAAAACAGTGGAAAACAAATTACACCTAAATTTGAGCCTATAACTTCTGAATACTTAAATTATGCAGAAGTAACTGAAAAATTTGATACTATGATGGATTATGTAGCAAAAATTTATATTAAAGCTTTAAATGCTATTCACTATATGCATGATAAATATTCATATGAAGCATTAGAAATGGCTCTTCATGATAAAGAAATATTAAGAACAATGGCATGTGGAATTGCTGGGCTTTCAGTAGTAGCTGATTCACTTTCTGCAATAAAATATGCAAAAGTAAAAGTTATTCGTGATGAAACAGGTTTAGCAGTAGACTACGAAATAGAAGGAGATTTCCCAAAATACGGAAATGATGATGACCGCGTTGATGAAATTGCTGTAGATATTGTAAAAACATTTTTACGTAAGTTACAAAAACATGTTACTTATAGAAATTCAAAACACACATTATCAGTTCTTACAATTACATCAAACGTAGTTTATGGAAAAGCAACAGGAAATACTCCAGATGGAAGACGTGCAGGAGTTCCTTTTGGACCAGGTGCAAACCCACTACATGGTAGAGATACAAATGGAGCAGTTGCAGTAATGAACACAATTGCAAAATTACCTTATGAATATTCTGAAGATGGTATTTCATACACATTCTCAATTACACCAGGAACACTTGGAAAAGAGTTAGATACTCAGGTAGATAACTTAGTAAGTTTATTAGATGGCTATTTCAAACAAACAGGACACCATATAAATGTAAATGTATTTGATAGAGCATTATTAGAAGATGCAATGGAACACCCAGAAAAATACCCTCAATTAACAATTCGTGTTTCAGGTTATGCTGTTAACTTTATTAAATTAACTAGGGAACAACAATTGGATGTTATTAATAGGACGATACATGAAAAATTCTAAAAAATTAAAGGTCACAAATTGTGACCTTTAATTTTTTAGAATTTTTCATGATATTTTACTTATTTTTTCTAAATATTCTGTATCTTCTATTTTAGAAATTGCAAAGCATTTTTAATATTGTGTCATCTATGTAATTATCTATAATTAATATTTTCTTTTGAGCTTTTTTGATGATGTCTGTTATTAAGCTGTATGCGTCATATATTTGGCCTTCAAAAAAAACTTGTTGTTCAAACTCTTCTTTCTTATTTCTTTGTAGTTCATCAAATACTTCATCAAATTTTTTATCGTGTTCTAACATTTTATATTCCATTGTTGTTAATCTTTCAAATATTTGTCCATTATTTAGTATAAACTTTCGATTTCTATAAATGCTTTCATGATATTTATACTAACTTTTATTGCTATTTCACTTTTTAATAATGCTGAAAGCATTGCTATTCCTTGTTCAGTAAATACATAGGGCATATATCTTCTACCACCATAGTTTTGAAATTCTACTTCGAGTAATTGAAAACAAAATTCTGCTGGAAATCTTTCAATATTTCTTTTTACTACACGATTTATGTATTTTGTTTCACACTTATATAGCCTAGCTACATCACTATCTAACATTACTTGTTTTCCCCTAATTGTATAAATCAAATTTCTAATGTTTTCTTTTTCATATTTTGCTCCATTTAATTCTTCGTTTACTGGTGCAATATTATTTTCTTTATTCATAATTATCACATCCTATTTCAAAGTTTTATTTATTATAGAACTTTTGTTCTTGAATATCAATATTTTATTTTTATTTTTGTTGAATTTTGAATTTGTTTATAGTACAATTAATATACACTATATTAGGAGGAAATTATGAAAGCACGTATTCATTCATTTGAAAGTTTAGGAGCAGTTGATGGACCTGGTGTTCGCTTTGTTATTTTTATGCAAGGTTGCTCTTTAAAATGTAAATATTGTCAAAATAGGGACACTTGGGATATTCATGGTGGAAACGAATATTCAGTAGATGAAATATTAGAAAAGATTTTAAGATATAAAAATTATTTTATGCCTAATGGTGGGGTTACTATTAGTGGTGGTGAACCTCTACTTCAAGCTAAATTTTTAATAGAATTATTTACTAAATTAAAAGAACATAGTATTCATACTTGTATTGATACTTCTGGCTCTTTTGATTTAACTTGCGATATAAAAAAATTAATAGATTTAACAGATTTATTTTTATTAGATATTAAATGTATAAATGATGAAAAATGTATAGAATTAACTGGTGTTTCAAATAAAAAAGAACTTAACTTTGCAAAATATTTAAGTGATAATAATAAACCTTTATGGATTAGGCAAGTTTTAGTACCTGGAATTACTGATGATGAGCAAGATTTGCTTGAACTTAAAAATTTTATTTCTAGTTTAAGAACAGTTGAAAAAGTTGAAGTTCTTCCTTATCATAATTTAGGTAAGTTTAAGTGGGAAAAGCTTGATTTAAAGTATCCTTTAGAAGGATATCGAACTGCAAGCAGTGAAGATGTAAAGAACGCTAAGTATATATTAGGAATATAAAAATTTGAGGTTCAATTTGAACCTCAAATTTTTATTATTTTTAATCTTCAAGTAATTCTCCGAATTCCTCTCCTGCTTTTGTATCAAAATAAGCTTTTTTAGTTTCCCCTTTAACACGAATTCCTACTCTTAAAACAATATCATGGAACTTTGGAATGTACAATTCTAACTCTTTACCTTTAAAATCGTTGTCCATTAATGTTCTTATTTTCATATCAATTTCACTTTCTGAATCTTCTGGAAAATTGACATCAAGTTCCCTTCTAATTCTCTTCCATATATGTGCACTTTCTAAATTCAAGAACTCTTGTATCTGTTTTTGTAAGTTTTCATCCTCTATCTGATACTTCTTCAAAAATTCTTTCATTTCTGAATAGTTTCCACACATTATATCTGTTTCTGTATATTGAAAGGCATATACTGGTCTAGATTCTATATCATATATTCTTCCTGAATAGATAGAAACTTCCCTAAATATAGAAACTCTTTGCTTTAACCTGGGTCCGTAATTATCAAGTTTTGTATAATATTCTATTGTATCTTTTTCATCACTTCCTACTTGAATGTAAAATGATTTATTCATTATATTTGGATCCTCTATTTTTTCTTGCGTATTTATAAATATGGGAATTACAAAATCTGGTATTATTTCATACATGTTTAGAGTTCCAACTAATTTAAAGTCAGAATCGTAATAACTTTTATTACTTTCAGCTATCCTCTTCATCTTCCTTTCATGTTCTGCTTGAATCCTTCTAAGCACACTTAATGTCATTTTCTCATTTATCATGATATTTCCTCCTTGTCAATTGACTAAGTTTGAGTTATTATAATAAAATTTTAATGTATTTTATCATAATTTTTTTGAATTTTCAAGTGAAAATTAGCTTTTTCAGAAGTTACTATGAAAACCCAAAATGCTTGATTTCAAAGAAGCAAGCATTTTTATTGACTTTTCTTATCCTATATGGTATATTATTTACGTTAACTGTTTATACTGTGTTTACTTTCACTATAGTACTCACACCCCACCTATAAAAAGGAGGAAAAATATATGTTAAAATTAAATATTAGCCCTATTAAGGAAGATCTGCGGTTTACTTTACCAGAAGCATGGCACGATAAGTTAGTGGAGATAGGCAAGATTGCAAATTGCCCTTATGAATTTGTTATAAAGAAAATTTATAAGGATGCTTCTACCAAGTCGACCTATTATATTTGTGAAGGTGATAAGAAAGACAAAGCAAAGAAAAAAATTGCTATTGCAGAATATGCACTTAAATATCTTTTGGCACAGGAAGTGCCAGACTCCAATGTGGGATTCTATTTTAAAGAATATCTGCCACTTGAGAATTCAAAAATATTAATAACAAATGTGCGTAATCCAAGTGAGGTTGTTCCTGGAATATTATTACTTGAAGTTGGATCAACTGAAATTGATAATAACAGCATTGTTACTTTATCCTTTAAAATTAATTTTCTTAATGGCATTGGTTTAACATCTGTAAAATATTATACAGATGGTATACGAAAGTCTACTTGGAAGTTTTTGCTTCATGAAGATGAATCTTATATGACTGACTATGAGAAGACTTTTCGTGATACTATAATACATAAAAGTTATGTTGAAAAAAGTGCTGAAAAATTAATTCGATATTTGGAGAAAGAAGGTGCTTCTCATCATGCAGAACTTTTAAAGCAAAGAGCTAAGACTCATGATGATAGTAAAATCAGCAATATTGATGAGTTACATGCTTTAACTAGAATTATCAATGATAAATCTTCCTTAAAAGATGTTACTAAGCAATTAACGCCTTTAAAGAAAGATGCCATTGCACTTCATTACAAGCATAATACACATCATCCAGAGCACTTCAAATCAGTCTTAGATATGGAAAAGATTGACATATTAGAAATGTGTTGTGACTGGCATGCTCGTTCTACTCAATATAAGACTAATTTTTTAGACTATGTCAAAACAGCACAAGAGACCCGCTTTTATTTCCCTGAATGGATGTTCCAAGAGATTTGGCACTATTGTGAAATTTTGAATTCTAATATTTAATATATATTTATTTAAATATATACAAAAATAGAGTATATTAAACCATTCTATGGTAAAATATACTCTATTTTTGCAATATTATAAAATTAAATCTATCACTATTCCACAAACTACTCCAATTA
>CATNCV010000048.1 GCA_950096965.1 uncultured Clostridiaceae bacterium
GTGTATTATTAAAATTTAAGAAAACCCCTTTTAAATTAATAGAAAATGTTATAGAATAGAGAAAATTGTTTAGAGTTAGGAAAGGGGAGTTATGAATAAAAAGTGGGAATGCTATGAAGCAAATGAAAAGCAAGTAGAGTATATTGCAAGGAAATACAGTATAAGTAAGTTATTAGCAATGATACTAGTTAATAGAAATATAGTAGAAGAAGAAAAAGTAAATGTATTTTTAAATCCTACTAGAAGAGACTTTTATGATCCATTTTTAATGCCAGATATGGGAAAAGCAGTAGATAGAATTATACATGCTATTGAAAATAATGAAAGAATAATGATTTTTGGAGATTATGATGTAGATGGTATTACTAGTACAACTGTTCTAAAGAAATTTTTGACTGATAGAAATGCTTTAGTTTCTGAATATATACCTAACAGATTATATGAAGGTTATGGCTTAAATAAACAAGCAATAAAAAAAATAGTAGATGATAAATACAACTTAATAATTACAGTAGATTGTGGTATATCTGGAATAGAAGAAGTAGAATATGCAAATAGTCTTGGAATAGAAACTATTGTAACAGACCATCATGAACCAGGTGAAACTTTGCCAAAAGCGTTAGCAGTAGTAGATGCGAAAAGAAAAGACAACCAATATCCATTTAACAGCTTAGCAGGGGTCGGAGTTGTATTCAAATTAATACAAGCAATATCACAAAAATTAAATTTAGAAGAAAAAGAATACTTAAAATATTTAGACTTAGTTTGTTTAGGAACTATTTCAGATATTGTTCCATTAATAGATGAAAATAGGGTAATAACAAAACTAGGGTTAAAATTAGTAGAAGTGACAAAAAATATAGGACTAAAAACATTATTAAATATATCAGGATATAAAACAATAGACTCAAATACAATATCTTTTGGAATAGCACCAAGGATAAATGCATGTGGAAGAATGGGACATGCAAAAGAAGCACTAAACTTATTTTTTGCAGAAAACGAAGAAGAAGCAAATCAAATAGCCCAAAGGTTAAATGAATATAACAAAGAAAGGCAAGAAATAGAAAAGAGAATATTTGATGAAGCAGTAGAAAAAATAGAAAAAGAAAATGACAATAAAGCAGTCATAGTGTTAGGAAAAGAAAACTGGCACCACGGAGTAATAGGAATAGTATCATCAAAAATAACAGAAATGTATTTTAAACCAAGTATACTAATTTGCTTTGAAGAAGAAATGCGGAAAAGGTTCAGGAAGAAGCATACCTCGGGTTTGACTTATATGAAGCATTAAGTAATGTAAATACTAATATAAATAGGTTTGGTGGGCACTCTATGGCAATAGGTATTACAGTAGAAAAAGATAAATTTGAAAAATTTAAAAAAGATTTTGAGGAATATGCCCAGAATAGTACCATTAGTAATATAATACCAATCATAAATATTGATGAAGAAATTTCATTAAAAGATATAAGCGTTACAGATGTAGCACAGCTTAAATTATTAGAACCATTTGGAGAAGCAAATAAAACACCGCTATTTATGTGTAAAAACCTAAAAATACATTCAATAAGAGCATTATCAGAAGGAAAACATCTAAAATTGTCTTTAAAAGATGACAATTACTGGATAGACGCCATAGGTTTCAACTTAGGACATTTAACAGAAGAATATCGAATAGGAGATAAAATAGATGTAGTGGGAACATTAGAAATAAATCAGTATAATGGAAGAGAAAGTATACAAATAAATTTGAAGGATATAAGGAAGTCGTACTAAGAATAGAACAAAAGTGGCTTCGCCACGCTACGTGTTAAATTACTCGCTCCTAAGTAAGTAATATATTTTATTTTTTACATTTCGCCCTCCAAGACAAGGATTATTCCCCCGCGATCTGCGGGCTGTCGGGTCTTCATTACAAAAATAAAATAAATTACTTACTTCGCGCTACTCTATAATTTAAAACACAGTACTTTATATATAAAAAAGGCCGCTAAAAATTAGCGACCAAAATGAAATGTTACCAAAGGGCAATTAGTGAAAGCATCCACATGCAAAAGAAGAATACAGAGTAACAAAATGGCTGGATAACAGTATATGGAATAGTGTTATACCAGTATCTTGTTAGTTTGATACCCTCTTTTTTGTAGTTTACCCAAGCTATCCGAAGAAAGTATCCGGAAAGAGAGGCGATGCAGATAGTAACGACTTTAATTATGAAAATATTCATATACAAGCTCCTTTCATTATAAAGAAAATATACTATAGTTACATATGAAAGTATAACATAAAGTAGAGTGAAATGCAATATAAGTTTACATATTTTGAAAAATTAGTTAATGGTTTTAAGAAAATTTTTTCGTAGAGCTTACTACAAAGCATTTGTAGAACTATTATCTAGTAACAAAAATAAAACTATGTCTATTAATAGACATAGCTTGTATGAATAAAGTTTATATTTAGTTAATTAAAATAAAGTCAAAAATAATCACTAAAATAATAAAAGATATTACAAATGTAAATAGTGATATCAAATATAAAAATGAAAATATAGAGCCAAGTAAGTTGTGCTTTCGCTCATATGCTTTATCTGATAAAAATTCCAAAATAATACTAAGTATACAAGCAACAATAGATACAATTAGAGCAAGCAGAAAGATTTTCATTTTCATAAAAATTCTCCTTTCTAAATAAGGAAAAAGTTTAAAATAAAAATTATTTTAAACATATAAATAAAGTTTCGTAAAAGAAGTATAACATATATTAACATAAAAAACAAGCAAGGAAGTGGTAATAAATGCAAGAAATAAATAAGCAAATTACAATACAAGAAATTGTAAACAAAATGAAAAAAAATAATAAAAAGTCAGATAGCAAATTAATACTAAAAGCATATAATTTTGCAGTAGCAAAACATGGAAATCAATTAAGAAAATCAGGAGAGCCATATATAATTCACCCAATGCAAGTAGCATACATATTAGCAGACCTAGGGCTAGACGATGCTACAATTTGTGCAGCTCTTTTACATGACGTTGTAGAAGATACATGCGTTACACATGAAGACCTAATAAATGAATTTAGCTTAGAAGTTGCACAAATGGTAGATGGAGTTACAAAGCTTAGCAAATTAAACTGTGAATCTGTAGAAGAAGAACAAGTTGAAAATTATAGAAAAATGTTTTTAGCAATGGGTAGAGACATACGTGTTATTATGATAAAACTATCAGATAGACTTCATAATATGAGAACACTAAAATTTTTATCAAGAGATAGACAAATAGCAAATGCAAGAGAAACAATGGACCTATATGCACCACTTGCAAATAGGCTTGGTATATATTCATTAAAATGGGAACTAGAAGACTTATCTTTTAAATACCTATATCCAGAAGAATATAGAGAAATAGTAGAAGGAATAGACAGAAAAAGAGAAGAACGTTTAGAATTTATAGACAAAATAGAAGCACAAATAGCACATGAACTAAAAGTACAAAAAATAGATGCAGAGATTACAGGAAGAGCAAAACATTTATATAGTATATATAGAAAAATGAAAAGAGATAATATAACCTTAGACCAAATATACGACCTATTTGCACTAAGAATAATAGTAAACTCAGTAAAAGACTGTTATGCAGCACTAGGAGTTGTACATGACTTATATAACCCAATGCCAGGAAGGTTTAAAGACTATATAGCAGTACCAAAACCAAATATGTATCAATCATTACATACAACACTAATAGGGGAAAAAGGAACACCATTTGAAGTTCAAATACGTACATGGGATATGCATAGAATAGCAGAATATGGAATAGCAGCACACTGGGCATATAAAGAAGCAAGTTTTGCAAAAGGCAAAAAAGCAAATGTACAAGTAACAGAAGATAAACTGGCCTGGCTTCGTGAAACACTAGAATGGCAAAAGGATATAGCTGATCCACAAGAATTCTTAAATACATTAAAAACAGAATTATTTGAAGATGAAGTATATGTATTCACACCAAAAGGAGATATAAAAGTATTGCCAAGTGGAAGCACACCAATAGATTATGCATATAGCATACATGCTGAAATAGGCCACCATATGACAGGTTGTAAAATAAATAGCAAAATGATGCCAATAATAACAAAACTAAAAAATGGAGACATAGTAGAAATAGTAACATCAGACAAAGCAAAAGGACCAAGTAGAGATTGGCTAAAATTCATACAAAGTACAACCGCGAAAAACAAAATACAAGCATGGTTTAAGAAAAATCAAAGAGAAGAAAACATAGAAAAAGGAAAAGACCTAATAGAAAAAGAAATAAAAAGAATAGGAATGGACTATAGTGAACTATTTAAAACCGAATTTGTACAAGGGGCATTAAACAGATATAAGTTCACAAACAATGAAGACATGTATGCAGCAGTAGGATTTGGAGCAATCACTTCAGGCAAAATAATAGCAAGAATATTAGAAGAATACAGAAAAGTACACAAAGAAGAAAATGTAGAAGAAAAAATAGAAGAGCTATCAAAAGCAAAACAAAATAAAGCAAAAGCATCAAAAACAGGAATAGTAGTAGAAGGAATAGATAACTGCTTAGTAAAACTATCAAAATGCTGTAACCCAGTACCAGGAGACAATATAGTAGGATATATAACAAGAGGAAGAGGAGTATCAGTACATAGGTCAGACTGCAAAAACTTAAAAGACCTATTCTTAGACGAAGAAAACAGAATGATAGATGTATATTGGCTAAGTGAAAAAGCAGCAGCATATAATGTAGATATAGAAATATTTGCAAATGATAGAACAGGATTACTTGCCGATATAATTTCACAAATAGGAACAACAAAAACAAAATTAATAGCAGTATCATCAAGAGCAAATAAAGAGAGAATAGCAATAACAGAAATAACATTAGAAGTAGAAAACTTAGAGGAATTAAATAGTGTGCTTAAGGTTATAAGAAAAATTGATAGTGTGTATGAGGTTAAGCGTAAGAAGTAGCCACCTTCCCATTGGGGACGTTTCCTAATGGGGTATCTGTCACTTTTGGGAAGTTAGAACAAAAAAGGCTGAACTGCTAAAACGTGCAAAGAGCAATTTAAATATGCAGAGGTAGGAACCTTATGTTTGCCAAATTTTCAAAGAAATTACTAAATAGAAAAAACATCAAAAAAGGAAGGACACAAAGTCTACAACCTACATCATTAATAATATATATAAACGGAGGAAAAAATGATATTAAAGAAAATACCAGTAGAAACAGCACTTGGAGAACCAACAAATTGTTATATAGTAGAAGATGAACAAACAAAAGAAGCAATGTGTGTTGACCCAGGTGGAGAACCTGAAAAAATAATAGAAATGTTAGATACTTTAGGAATAGATAACTTAAAATATATATATTTAACCCATTGCCATGGAGACCATTTTGGAGGAATATTAGAATTAAAAGAGAAAAAAGGTGGAAAAGTTCTAATACATAGAGATGACGCAGAAGGACTATATAATATAGGTATTAGCTTAACTTATTATATAGGAATGGAAGATATTACGCTAGAAGCGGATTCAAGAGTAGATGAAGGCGACCTAATACATATAGGAAACATAGAATTTAAAGTAATACACACTCCAGGACACACAAAAGGAGGAACATGTTTATATTGTGAAAAGGAAAAACTATTATTTTCAGGAGACACACTATTTAGAGGAACATGGGGAAGAACCGACCTACCAACAAGTAATTTCGCAGACATAATAAACTCAATAACAAATAAACTAGCAATTCTGCCAGATGATACAATAGTATATCCTGGACATGGAAGGACAACAAGAATAAAAGAAGAAGAGCCAATATATTTAAGCTTAAGACCAAGATTAGATTAATATGTAACATTGAAAATATAATTTGTAGGGGTCGCACTTTGGGCGACCTGCTCTTCGAAGAAATTACCCTAAACAACGAATAGATAAATAAAATATAATTGTAGGGGCGCTTAATCGGTAAGGAATACCTAAAAGAATTTACTAAATTACGCCCTAAAGTATGAAAATTATGTAAAACGCTTGAAAAGATATGTTTTATATGATAGTATATAACAGTAACTAAAAAAGTTTGTTTCATTGCAAGGAGGAAAATGTATGATAAGAGTAGACAACAGTTTTTATGAAAGTGGATGTACAATGGAAGGGAAAGGAAACCGGGTTATACTTAAAGGAAAAAATGGAAAAGGAAATATGGAAATGACATTTTTGGGGGATAAAGTTAAAGTAACAGCCGCAAGAGGTTTACTAAATACTGTAGTTTCTTTTAACTATATTGAAGAAATTTGTGTGACAAATTACAGTCCAATAGAAGTAGGACCTTTTCCAGCCATCAAGCTTAAAGACTAGACTTGCAAAATATAATAAAAGGGGAATAGAAATCTATTCCCCTAAATATTTAAAAATCAATATAATTATAGTAATTAGAAATAAGCAAGCCGTCGGAGAGAAGGTCGCCCTTTAGTAGCGACCCCTACGATATTCAAAATTCGACGGAATTGATTAAAAGAATAGTGAATAATGAATAGTGAAGAGTGAATAATACAAAACTCTTCGAGTTTTAAAGGAGGAAAAAAGATGGACAAAATAGAACCAAGAACATTACCAGGCTTTATGGAATTACTACCAAATGAGCAAATTTTATTTAACGAAATGAAAGAAAAAATAACAAAATCGTATGAAAAATTTGGTTTTTTACCAATAGATACACCAATAATAGAAATGAGTGAAGTACTTCTAGCAAAAGCAGGAGGAGAAACTGAAAAACAAATTTATCGTTTTAATAAAGGTGATAACGACTTAAGTTTAAGGTTTGACCTAACTGTACCACTAGCAAAATACGTAGCACAAAATTATAATAACCTAGCATTTCCTTTTAGAAGATATCAAATAGGAAAAGTATACCGTGGAGAAAGACCACAAAAAGGAAGATTTAGAGAGTTTTATCAATGTGATATAGATATAATAGGAGATGGAGAACTAAGCATTATAAATGATGCCCAAATGCCAGCAGTTATATATACAACAATAAAAGAATTAGGCTTCAATAATTTCACAATATGTATAAATAACAGAAAAATATTAAATGGACTATTTAAAGAATTAAATCAAGAAGAGAACTCAGTAGAAATAATGAGAATAATCGATAAAATAGAAAAAATAGGAAAAGAAAATGTAATAAAATGCTTAGAAGATATGAATATAGACAAAACATCTATTGATAGGATTATAGAATTTATAGAAATACAGGGAAATACAGACGAAAAGCTAGAAAAATTAGAAAAACTAGAAGTTTCAGAAGAACTATTTAAACAAGGTTTAGAAGAATTAGAACAAGTAGTAAAATGCATAAGAAGCTTTGGAGTTCCAGACACAAACTTTAAAGTAGACCTAAGTATAGCAAGAGGTTTAGACTATTATACAGGAACAGTATATGAAACATTTTTAAATGAGTACAGAGAAATAGGAAGTATATGTTCAGGAGGAAGATACGATAATTTAGCCGAGTATTATACAGACAAAAAACTTCCAGGAGTAGGAGTATCGATAGGACTTACAAGGTTATTTTATAAACTAAATGAACTACAAGCAATAGAAACTTCAAAAAAATCAATATCAAAAGTATTAGTAGTTTCAATGGTAGAAGACCAAACTAAATCACTAGAAATAGGAAATGCACTTAGAAATGCAGGAATAGAAACAGAAAATTACCTAGAAGATAAAAAAATAAAAGCAAAATTCAAATATGCAGACAAGTTACAAATACCTTATGTTATAGTAATAGGAGAAGATGAAATAGTAAACAATGTAGTTACATTAAAAAATATGCAAACAGGAGAGCAAGAAACTTTAAAAATAGAAGATGCAATAGAAAAAATAAAATAAAAAAATCCATTTAAAAAAATAGGGGGCACAGGGTACTGTGCCCTTGTTTTGCACCTTTGTAAACCATTTAAACTAATTAATTTGTCATATAACCTTTGTACAAACATATAATATATATAATAAGTTTGTACAAAGGGGAAAAGTAAGTGATTAATTTAGCTGTAATTAATTTAAAAGATATAGGAAAATATTTAATTAAAACTATAATAGTACTAATAGCAATATGGCTGTTTGGAAAATTTCTTTTAAGTTTTAATACAAAACAAAGTATAGAAATGTTTAGTAAGATTGATGGGAGTAAACTATTGAGTTTACTAGACCAAACAATTCCAGGAATGAAACAAATAAATAATGAAGAAGATATATTTGAAACAGACATAGAAAAGATAGATACATTAAAAGTAATTTTTAGTACTCAATTAGGAATGATTTATAATGTAAAAAACGAAGAAAACAAAGAAGTAAAAAAAGAACAAAATGAAAATGCACAAATAGCAGAAACCCAAAAAGCACAAATAGGTCTTCAAACTGAGGTAATACAAAATAATGTTCCAAATAAATTCACAAATGCATATAATGGAGTATTTATAAAAAATGGAACAGATTATAACTTGACAGAAGAAATATTAAAACCAGATGTAGAAGTAAATAATAAAAATATTATGCTATTCCACACACATACATGTGAAAGCTACACAGCAACAGAAAAATTTAATTATACACAAACAGGTACATATAGAACAACAGACTTAAACTATAATGTAGTAAGAGTTGGAACAGAACTTAAAAACCAATTAATAAGTTACAATTATAATGTAATACATGACACAACATATCATGACTACCCAGCATATAATGGCTCATATGACCGTTCTTTAAATACAGTAAGGAATTTACTTTCAGCCAATAAAGACATAGATGTAATTTTTGATTTACATAGAGATGCAATAGCAGACTATAGCTATGCACCAACTGTAAAAATAGGAGAAGAATATTGCTCTCAACTAATGTTTGTAATAGGTACAGATGGAGGAGGACTAGAACATAAAAATTGGCAACAAAATTTAAAGTTTGCTGTAAAAATACAAGAAAAAGCAAATGAGCTATATCCAGGGTTATTTAAGCCAATAGTATTAAGAAATAGTAGGTATAACCAACACCTATCAAAAGCAGCAGGAATAATAGAAGTAGGAGCAACAGGAAATACAATGGAACAATGTTTAGCAAGTATGAAATACTTAGCTAAGGTAATTAGTGAAGTTATGAAGTAGAAACTTATGATGAAAACATTTATTAGAAAACATATAGAAATATAAAAAATAAAATATTACTATTATGAATAGGACAATTAATTACAAAGTAAAAATCGAGGAAATTTCCTCGATTTTTACTTTGTGTGTAGTATAATAATTTTGTAATACTAATTAACTTAATGTTACTTTAAAAGAAGCACCATTAGAAGAAGACACTGGAATGACATTTGCCTTAACTCCCATTCTTTCAAACATAAGTCTAACAGAACTTAAAGTCATACCAACATCTTCAATTTGAAAATGCTTAGGTAGTGTATCAGGTACTTCCTCATTTTCAAAAGCAAGTACCATAAGTTGAGACAAAGCCTCAGCTTCAAAACCAATAGGGTCTGTTAATTTAGAGAAATTCCGCTCTTCAATAATTTTTTGATAAATATTATTCATAATGTACAGCATCCTTTAATGAAAAAAGGTTAACAGTTCCGAAATTTAATGAATTGATAATATCATAAACTTATCAAAAATGCAATAAAATTTTCAAAATGACTTGACAAATATAGAAAAAAGGTGTAAAGTTAATTAGCATTACAAATTAAGAGGTGATAATATGGAGAAAAATGTTAGAGTAAGTATGTTATGCCAAATATATGGTAAATTATTAACACAAAAACAGCTTGAAGTTTTAAATGATTACTATAACAACGATTTATCACTTTCAGAAATAGCAGAAAATAATAAAATAACAAGGCAAGCTGTTAGAGACATAATAAAAAAGGGGGAAAATAAACTTTTCGAACTAGAAGAAAAGCTACAAATTATGAAAAAGATGATAAAGCAAGAAAAACTATTACAAGAAGTACTAATCGAACTAGGCAAGATACAAGATGTATCATCTGACAAAAAGATAGAAAAGATATTAAACCACGTAAGAAAAGAATTAAATTGTATGATATAAAAAGGAGAACACTATAGCCATTTGAACACTAATTCACAAGGGGAGGGGACATTCCTTAAACTCTAATGGAAGTGACCAAAAGGTAAGGTGTGTCCCCTGACATTATTAGAAAAGGAGATAAAGAACATGGCATTTGAAGGACTTTCTGAAAAGTTACAATCAATTACAAAAAAGCTTAGAGGAAAAGCAAGAATTACAGAATCAGATTTAAAAGAAATGTTAAGAGAAGTAAAGCTTGCATTGCTAGAAGCAGATGTTAACTATAAAATTGTAAAAGAATTTATAAGTACAATACAAGAAAAAGCCCTTGGTCAAGATGTTCTAAAATCACTAACTCCAGGTCAGCAAGTTATAAAAATAGTAAAAGATGAACTAGTAGAGCTACTAGGTGGAGAAGAAAGTAGAATAAATTTTACACCAAATCCACCAACAATAATAATGTTAGTTGGTCTTCAGGGTTCACGGAAAAACAACAACAGCAGGAAAGCTTGCAAATATACTAAGAAAACAAGGAAAAAAGCCACTATTGGTAGCATGTGACATATATAGGCCAGCAGCAATAAAGCAATTACAAGTAGTAGGAAGTGGACTTAATATTCCAGTATATGCAAATGAAACATCTAAAGATGTAGTGCACATAGCAAAACAAGCAATAAATGTAGCATATTCAAAACTAAATGATGTAATAATATTAGATACAGCAGGTAGACTTCATATAGATGAAGAACTTATGAACGAACTAAAAAACGTAAAATCAGGTGTAAAACCACATGAAATATTATTAGTAGTAGACTCAATGACAGGTCAAGATGCAGTAAATGTAGCAACATCATTTAATGAAAGTTTAGGAATAGATGGTATAATATTAACCAAGCTAGATGGAGACACTCGTGGAGGTGCAGCATTATCAGTAAAAAAAGTAACAGGAAGACCAATAAAATATGCAGCAACAGGTGAGAAATTAAGTGACATAGAAGTATTCCACCCAGAAAGAATGGCAGGAAGAATATTAGGAATGGGTGATGTGCTTTCGATAATAGAAAAGGCAGAAGAAAGCTTCGATTTAGAAGAAGCAGAAAAACTAGAAAAACAATTAAGAAAAAAAGAATTTGATCTAGATGACTATTTAATGCAATTAAGGCAAGTAAAAAAGATGGGTTCATTTTCATCAATACTAAAAATGATGCCAGGAATGGCAAATATGAAAGACTTAAAAGTAGATGACAAAGAATTCGTAAGAATAGAAGCTATAATATGTTCTATGACAAAAGAAGAAAGAAAAAAACCACAAATACTAAATGCAAGTCGTAGAATAAGAATAGCAAAGGGAAGCCGGAACAACAGTACAAAAAATAAATCAATTCATGAAAACATTTGAAATGACACAAAAAATGATGAAAAAAATGCAAGATGGAAAAAGCATGAAGAAATTAATGAAAGGCATAAATCCAAAAGATTTAAAAAATTTCATGTAGAATGAACAATTTGAAATATAATTAGTGCAAAAACTAAATATAGGATTTGATTATCAAAATATCAAATATATCCTATAATAAAAACGTTATTAATTTTATTATTTATAAATATAAAAAGGTTTAATGGGTCGCCAAAGGCGGTGACCCTTACAACTAACATTTCCAGGAGGTGAATTAAAAAATGGTAAAAATCAGATTACAAAGAGTAGGTGCAAAAAAAGCTCCATTCTACCACATAGTAGTTGCAGATTCAAAGAGCCCAAGAGATGGTAAAATAATCGAAAAAATAGGAACATATAACCCAATGACAGAGCCATCAACAATAGTTCTTGACAAAGAAAAAGTTGCTACATGGATAAAAAATGGTGCAAAACCAACAGACACAGTTAAAGCTTTAATAGAAAAAGCGTAACCTAGGAGGATTCTAAAAAATGAAAGAAATTTTAGAAACTATAATAAAAAGCCTTGTAGAAGATGAAAATGAAGTTATGATTACAGAAAAAGAAGATGAAAAATATCATAATTTTCAAGTAAAAGTAGCAAACCAAGATATGGGTAAAGTAATTGGAAAACAAGGAAGAGTTGCTAAATCAATTAGAACTGTTATGAAAAGTATAGCAGGAAAAGAACACAAAAAAGTAAATATAGAGTTTTTAGAAGATTAGAGGTATATATGCAAAAATATTTTGAAGTAGGTCAAATAGTTAATACATTTGGAGTAAAAGGAATACTAAAAGTAAAGCCATTTACCGATGATGCAAACCGATTTGAAGAATTAAAAAAAGTATATATATGTAAAAAAGAAAAACTAGAAGAAGTAGAAATTGAAGAAGTTAAATATCATAAAGATATGGTTTTACTAAAAGTAAAAGGCATAGATGATATGAATGAAGCAGAAAAAGTAAAAGGTCTATACTTAAAAATAGATAGAGAAAATGCAAAAAAACTTCCAAAAGATACATACTTCATTGCCGACTTACTAGGATTAGAAGTTTATTCAGATAAAGAAGAACTTTTAGGAAAAGTAGATGACATTTTTAGAACAGGTGCTAATGATGTATATGTTGTAAAAGATGAAAAAGGCAAACAACTTTTACTTCCAGGTATACCAGAAGTAATAAAAGAAATTGATTTAGAAAAAGAAAAGATAATAGTTCACTTATTAAAAGGTTTAGTATAAAAGGAGAAAAAATGAAATTTGATGTGTTAACCCTTTTCCCAGAAATGTTTAGCCCATTAAAGCAAAGCATATTAGGAAAAGCAGAAGAAAAAGGTTTAATAAATATTAACTTAATAAATATTAGAGATTTTTCAAAAGATAAACACAAAAAAGTAGATGACACTCCTTATGGTGGAGGAGCAGGAATGGTCATAAGACCAGACGTAGTATATGATGCATATACATCTGTAAAAGATGATGAAGCAAAAATAATATACTTATCTCCACAAGGTAAAACACTAAACCAACAAAAAGTAGAAGAACTATCAAATGAGAAACATTTAATTTTAATTTGCGGACATTATGAAGGAATAGACCAAAGAGTTTTAGACGAACTTGAAGTCCAAGAAATTTCCATAGGAAATTATGTACTAACAGGAGGGGAACTTCCAGCAATGGTACTAATCGATTCAGTGTCAAGATATATAGAAGGTGTACTAGCAAAAGAGTCAATAGAAGAAGAAAGCTTTTCAAATAACCTTTTAGAATACCCACAATATACAAGACCAGAAGAATTTATGGGAAGAAAAGTTCCAGAAGTGTTGTTATCAGGACATCACGAAAATATTCGCAAGTGGAGATATGAAAAACAACTAGAAATAACAAAACAAAAAAGACCAGATATCTTATAAAGGAAGACAGAAGTCAGAAAGCAGAGTGAACAATAAAAGAATTATATGGGCGACTAGCAGTCGTTTGTACTTTTAAGTAATCATCTTAGAATCTGACATCCAAAAAAATTGAAAGGAGAAAAAAATGGATATTATAAAATCAATAGAACACGAACAACTAAAGAATAAAATTCCAGACCTTCATGTAGGTGATACAATAAGAGTTCACCAAAGAATAAAAGAAGGAAATAGAGAAAGAATACAAGTATTCGAAGGAATAATAATAAAAAAACAAGGTGGCGGAGTAAACGCTACATTTACAGTAAGAAGAGTAGCATATGGTGTAGGAGTAGAAAAAACATTCTTAATTCATTCACCAATGGTAGAAAAAATAGAAGTAGTAAGAGTAGGTAAAGCAAGAAGAGCAAAATTATACTACTTAAGAGACAGATTAGGAAAAGCTGCTAAAACTAAGGAAAACTTAGGAGCAAGAATTGAAAACAAAGAAATAATAGTAAAAGAAGACTTAAGTCAAGAAGCTCCAGAAGAAGCGCCAGCAGTAGAAGTAGAAAATCCAGTTGTAGAAGAAGTTGTTGACACAGTTAAAGAAGAAGCTGTAGAAGAAGTTAAAAACGAAGAGACAGCAGAATAATATAGTATTTATTTGTAACACAAATGTAATATAAAAGACATAATAAAAACATTGACTAAGAAATGTATTAGAGATAAAATATTATCAGATTATGAATAATTAAGTCAATAAAATTAAATACTAATATAAAATTCAGAAGAAAAAAGGAGAAATATTATGAAAAAAATAAGTGTAAAAAAATTATTAGTACTATTTACTTTAGTTACAATAGTGTGCATGTTTGCAACAAGTGTAAAAGCAACAGGACCAATAAACTTGTTACATCCAACACAACCAACAACAAATACGCAAACAACCAATACACAAAATACACCAACAACAAACACACAAACAACTCCAACAACCAATACTATTAAAACAAATACTGTAACAACAAATACTACACCAGGAGGTAATCAAAATTCAAATCTTCCACAAACAGGAGATGCAAGTGATTATGTAATATTCTTATTTATAGCAGTATGTACAGTAGTAGCAATATATGCATTTAAGAAATACAAAAATTATAATATATAATTATAAAAAGTAGGCTTTAAAGGTCTACTTTTTTTATATTATAGGAAATTACGGACTTATTTTTTCTCTAGCTTTTATACAAACCCTATTTCCTTTAACATTATTACAAGTAATTAAAGTAATTTCTTTAAAGCCATTAGTTTCCTGATTAGTACAAGAAAGGTCATCCGCATTAATTTCATTTTTACTATAAATTTCATATTCTAAAACATCACCATTTAAATCAAAAATTTTAATAATATTTCCAATAGTCAAAGAATGAATTTTTCCAAAATGTCTATTATCTATATAATTATGACCAGCAATACAAAGATTACCGAACTTCATTAGGCATAGGTCCAAAAAATCTACAAGGTGAAATTGTTAGCAATTCTTCAGTAGTAGTAGAAAGTATAGGGTAAGTAAGTTTTATACTATCTATTTGTATTAGTCCTATTACAAAAGGCTCTACTTCACTTTCAGCTAAAATATGTTCAGAAACATAGTTGTCATTAGTATTAGAATATAAATTCATAATACTAAAATTAGAAACTAAGTTTTTAGAAAGTTTTTCTTTTTTATTCATATTATATTTAATAATAAAATATAAAAAAAATGCAATAATAATTAATACAATTGAACAAACTAATATAATAATAAATTTCTTTTTTTCTTTAGGATTTTTTGAATTATTGAAATTATCAAATTTACATTTATACAATATTTGGTTCATACTTCCTCCATACAAAAATACTAATATAATATAATTATAGTATTAGCATATATTTATTATTTATAATGTATATAAATGGAAGACAAAACGCCTAAGAAAGTCAATAAAAGCCACTGGGAGC
>CATNCV010000049.1 GCA_950096965.1 uncultured Clostridiaceae bacterium
ATTTAAGTGTTATGTACATTAAATAATTGTATAGTGAAAGAGGGGTTAATTAATTTATGAAAGTAAAAAAAATAATTACAGGAATGTTGTTAATTGCAATTTTTATGACACAAATTAATATCATTCCATTTAGCGAGTTTGTATATGCACAAGTAGCAGAAAATGTAAATAGTACAAAGTTTCATTATCAACAATTAAATGATACAGCAAAGAAAGTATATGATGGAATTTATGAAATGTATGAGCAAGGAATACTAAAAACAGGAACAGAAAGTTTTGACCTTGCTAAAGATGACAAATATGTAACACAAGAACAACTTGAAAATTATATGAAAGGAAATACAGAATTAAAAGATGCAATGAATGCAGCAAGATATGCATTTTATGCAGATTACCCAGAAGTTTTCTATGTTGAATTTCAAAAAATTAAACTTAGAGTAACAAAAGATGCACAAAATAGATATCATGCTAATATAGGCTCTGGAAATTTGAAAGATTACTATGTAGAAGGATTTACAAGTAAAGAACAAGTTGAAGAAGAGATAATAGAATTTAATAATATAGTAGATGAAATTGCAGAAGGAGCAAGAAATCTAGAAATACAACAAGGACAAACACTTGTAATAGAACAAATAAGATATGTACATAATCAAATTATAAATAACACATCTTACAGAGTAGAAAGTGACTGTACAGTAGGAAATGAAAGCTTTATAGGAACTCCTTATGGAGCACTTGTAAGAAAACAAGCAGTATGTGAAGGATATGCAAGAGCATTAAAAACAGTTTTAGATAAAATAGGAATTAATTGTATATTAGTACAAGGAATTCATCAATCAGAAGGAGCAGCAGCAGTACCACATATGTGGAATTATGTTGAAGTAGAAAAAAGAACAGCTTCAAGGTCAAATGAGAAAGTTTGGTATGCAGTAGATGCAACACTTGATGACCCATTTTTACGTAAAACACCACTTACTCCAGATGCATTTCCAAATCCAGGAGATGACATTGTAGAAGGATTTGAAAATACAAGATGGTGTATGGTAGGTAAAGAAAGCATGAATAGAGAACATGTTGCGCTAGAAAAAGTTGAAGCAGCAGGAAACTATACATTTAAGTATCCAGAATTAGAAGAAGATGACTATGGTCTTGATTACATAACAAACAATAATGGATTACTAATAAAGTTCAAACAAGATGGAACTGAAACAGCAGAATATAGAGCTGGTGACTTTTATATCAGTTATAATAATAAAGGTTATGCAGAAAACGTAAAAGATAAAAAATATATATTAATGAAATATCATGAATATAAACCAGGAGATGATATATGGCGCGAAGGTAACTGGGGATATATGAATCCAGATTTATATGTACCTGGAGCGTTTAGAGATAATGGAAATCATATTTATATATCAGTTCCAAATTCAGAGTATGTTGAGTTTGCAGTAACAACACGAGCACCATCAGGTACACCTTTAGAGCAATATACATACCAAGGAGATGGAAGTGACTTTGTAGCACAATCAGGAAAGTTATATAATCCAAATGGAACTTATAAAGCACCGCCTTATATTAAAACACAATCGCCAGCAGCAACAGCATCACTTTCAGTAGGACCAACATATCATGTTGATGTTACTTATGATGATGATTTAGTATTAGCAGAAGGACAAACACAAGCAGGTTATAGATTAGAATCAACAGGACCAACAGGGGCAGACCATGCTGAAATTACAAACTTTACATTTGATGGAAAACGTAGAGTAACATTTGATTTAAAATTTAGTAAAATGTGGGCAGACGATGGAGCAGGCTATAGTATCTATATAACTGGAATAGTTGGAAAGAATAGTGGTAAAGCTCCAATGGAAATAAGTTATGGAGCAGTAAACATAATAGCATGTTCATTTAGTATGAATAAATATAAAAATTGGGAAGTATATGGAACACCAACACTTCTTGAAAATGAAGACCTTTCAATGAATGAATGGGAAACAAGTGATGGAGAACCAGTATCAGAAAAACTAAAAAGTAGAATAGCATTAGTAACAACAAGAACAACATCAGCAGAGAAGGATGCAATTAATGAATTAATGGAAGAAGAATTAGGCGACCAAAAATTAGTTAAAAGTGAAACTTACAATATTTCATTAAATGTATGTAAAAAATATGTTGTTAAAACAGGACACAGATTAAGAATATCTTTAGGATTTCCAGCTGGATATGGTCCAGAGGATGCAGGCGTTACATTTAAAGCGTATCATTTTATGAGAGATAAAGAAGGTAACGTTACAGGTGTTGAAGAAATTCCATGTGTAGTAACACAATATGGTTTAATTATAACATGTGATTCTTTTAGTCCATTTGCCATTGCTATGGTAGAAACTGATGAAGAAGTAGTAATAAAAGAAAAAGCTGTAATAGTATCAGCAGAAGAAGGCGGAAATATAGCAGGAGCAAATAGAGAAGAAGGAAATATTATTACTCTTAAAGAAAATGAAACAGAAACTCTTAATATTAAAGCTAATGAAGGATATGAAATAGAATCAATTACTATTTGTGGTCAAGAAAAAGATATGGCACAAATAGAAAACAAAGAAGAAACAACAGTTACAGTAAGCTATGATGATGTTAAAGATGGAAACTGTATAGTTAATGTTAAATTTGTTGCTAAAACAGTACTTCAAGAAGAAGAGGATAAAGGAGAAGTAGTAGCAGAGCCAGTTGCAGTACCAGTAACAGCTACAATACCAAATGAAAAAATGGTAAGCTTAAATACAACATTAACAATTAATAGTAATGTAGAAGAAGCAGAAGGAATATGTACATATCAATGGTATAAAGATGGAACAAAATTAGAAGGAAAAACAAACAAAGTATTAACAATAGAAAATGTAAAAGAAACAGATGGTGGAGAATATATACTAAAAGTTACTAATACATTAGGTACATTAAGTGAAGAAACAAGTAGTAATACTTGTACAGTAACAGTTAGAGGATTTGTAACATCTATAACATCTGCAAATGAAAGTGTAGATATACAAAAAATAGAGCCAGGTCAAGAATTTGAATTAAACTTTAATATAGATAATTTCAAAAATATAGGAAAAGGATTAATATCATTAACTGGTCAATTAGAGTATGATACTAATATTTTAGAAAAGATTAGTATCACAGGACAAAATGGTTGGGAATTAGACAAAAATTCATTTAATGAACAAAACTTTAAACTTGTAATAGACAATGAGGACTTTGTAACAGAAGGAAGCACAATGTTTACAGTAAAATTTAAGGTAAAAGATACAATAACAGAAGATACACAAACAACAGTAAAAATAAAAGGAGTTACAGCAAGTGGTGGTGATGGAGCAATTGTATCGAATGATTCAGAAATAGAAGTTGGAATACAAATAAAAGAAGAAGCAGAACAAATTACATCTGAAAAATATGATATAAATGAAGAAGACAAAGATATTTCAAAAGTAGCACCAGGAACAACAGTTGCACAATTTAAACAAAATGTAACAACAAAACAAGAAATGGTATTTACTGATAAAGAGGGAAATACATTAAATGATCAAAGTGTTCTTGGAACAGGAATGACAGTAAAAGTTGGAGAAACTTTAGAATATACAATTGTTGTAACAGGAGACATTGATGGAGATGCTGAAATTACAGTTAATGACCTTGCAAAAATAAAACTACATATAATTGGAAAAGAATTACTAAAAGGAATTAGCCTAAAGGCTGCAGATGTTGACGAAGATACTAGAATTACAGTTAACGATGTAGCAAGAATAAAATTAGTATTAATTGGTTTGTTTGAAATACAATAAAGCGAGGAGAGTTTATGAAAAAGATACAAAAGTTAAGTATAATAATGCTATTAATGATAATTGTACTAAATGTATATGTATATGCAAAACCTAATTGCAATGTAAATATGAAAACTCAGAAAACAGAAATTGATAAAAATGAGGAATTTACAGTAGAAGTAGAAATATCAAATATACAATCTGAAAGAGGGATTATTGCAATAGAGGCAACATTAGAATATGATAAAGAAAGTATTACATTAGTGAAAATGGAAGGGCAAAATGATTGGAGTACACCAATTAAAGATTTATCTTATAACGAAACTAATGGAAAGTTAGTAATAGATAAAAGAGGATTAGCTAAAAGTGATGAGACAATTCTTAAACTTGTTTTTAAAACAAAAGAAATAAGTAAAGAAAATGTTATGATAGCATTAAAGGACATCACTATAGCAGATGGAACAGAACCAAGTACAGTAGCAAATGCTTATAAAAATATAACAATAAAAGCTGAAAATGAAAATCCAACTCCAAAGCCACCAGAAGAAAATCCAGGTGAAAAACCAGGAGAACCAGATGATAATAATACAAATAAAATTCCAGATGACACTAATAATTCTAATAAGCCTAATAAGCCTAATAATTCTAATAATGACAACAAAGCACCAGGAAAAATACCACAAACAGGAAGTGACAATATAATTTTGATGACATCTATATTAGTATTAGTAATTATGAGTATAGTTTTGTATATAAAAAATAGAAATATTTTATAGCAATAAATAATTAGATAAAAATATAAAGAAAATAACTAGAAATAAGCTAATTTCTAGTTATTTTTCTATTATAAAATATAATACTTCAAATTATAAAGTAGTATATTAGATTGGCTATACTAACGAAACCTCTTTCTTGTAAAATAGAAAAAAACGATTTTAAATTGTAGGGGTGCAGCCTTGTGTCTACCAATGTGGCGAAGACACTTTTGCTCAAAAAAGCTTACATTACTAATAATATTGAAATTGCAATTCAGAAAATGTATAAATTTGACAAAATTAGCTAATACTATAACAAAAGATGAAAGAGGTAATTAAATGAAAAAGTATTATATAATAAGTATAAGTGCAATTATAATATTTGCGATATTAGTAGTGAGTGGAATTATAATTTTTAATAATATGGAGGCAAATAAAAAAATATCAAATAAAAATGAAATTATAAATAATGTTAATGAAATACAAAATAACTTAATAAGCAATAATATAGAACTAGTAACCACTGCTAGTGAAGAGGAAAAAATATCACCCAATTCTACTTTTATATTCAAAACATATTATAAAAAATGTGAACATATAAAAGTAGAAAAAGAAATAGTAACACAAATAATGGTAAACAAAACAAAAGAAGATTTAGAAAAAATATATAAAAACTGGAATATAGTAACCTTTAGAAATGATGAAGTACTTTTTTATAAAGAAGAAGAAGGAAATTGTGGAGAACATTATTTATTAAAAGAATTAGAAGGGAAAATTGCAATATATAGTATAGATGATGAAAATAATTTTAAATTATATGAAGAGACTGAAATAATAACTAATTACTTACCAGAAGAAGATATGGCTAGAATAAGAGAAGGTATAAGAGTAAATGGAAAACAAGAGCTAAATGAAGCATTAGAAGATTATGAATAAATAGTAAATGACCAAGTAAGAATAGTAAAAGCAATAAGGTCAAATAACACATCTTTAAAATATAGAGTATGTGATTTGACCTTATTTCTTTTACTATTATGTTTTTTATTTTTCTTCTATTTTCAAATTTTCTTTCTTCAAATAACCTTGTTTATAAAAAGTGATATAATACATTATTAAAGAAAATATAGTTGCGATTAATGCTAAGTAATAAAAGTATATATCAAAGTGAGGAACAAAACTAAATGTATCTTCTGGAAGTAAAGAGGTTGTATCTACATATTTTATAATAAAAGAAGATACTATTGCTAAATAAAATAACACAGTTGCAAGTTTACCATACCATTTACTAGATACCACAAGTTCTTTTCCATAAAGGAAAGAAGCACCAGCTATCATAACAAATTCTTTAATAAATACTATCATTAAAATCCACATAGGTATAATGCCTTTTAAAGCTAAAGTTACTAATATAGCTACTTGAGTGGTTTTGTCAGCTAAAGGGTCTATAAGTTTTCCAAAGTTAGTTATAAAATTAAATTTTCTAGCTATGAAACCATCTAATATATCAGTGAGACCAGAAAGGGTCAAAAATATAAATGCTTCTATATAATTCTCATCTACTATACTTAAAACAATAAAAGGTATTAGTATAAATCTTAAAATTGTTAATGCATTTGGTATATGCCTGCACCAGTTTTTTATTTTCTTCATAAGTTCCTCCTATTAGATAAATAAATATCTATTCTACAATTATTGATATATTTAAATTTGGGTATATTTTAATATCTATATTTAGATATCTATATTTTGATGTAGGGGTAGCCTTGTGTCTACCTTTTTTTATAGTATAGGAAAAATCGATTTTAAATTGTATGGGCGATTAATAATCGCTCATAGCTCCAACGAAATTACTATAAAATATATTTTATATAGCAAGCCTTCGAAGAGCGAGCGATTAATAATCGCTAATACAATCAACTACTTAAAATAATACATATGCTATTTTACATCAAAATTTAATCTATTATCTACAACATCAATACTTACATTTTGACCATTCTTTAGTTCACTTTTCAAAATCATATCAGAAAGCTCATCTTCAACATATCTTTGAATAGCTCTTCTTAAAGGCCTTGCACCATATTTTAGGTCAGTTCCTTTTTCTAAAAGCCAGTTTTTAGTATCAGTTGTAACATTCATTGTTATATTCTTATCATCTAAAGCCTTAGAAGTGTCAGCAAGCATTAAATCAACTATTTGTATTAATTCACTGTTATTTAATGGGTTAAATACAACAATTTCATCTACTCTATTTAAAAATTCAGGTCTAAAGGTATCTTTTAGAGCATCTAGAATTTTATTTTTGTTTACATTAGATGCTCCACCAAAACCAATAGAATTAGTATTTAAGTTAGAGCCAGCATTTGATGTCATAATAACTATAGTATTTTCAAAGCTTACAGTGTTTCCTTGGCTATCAGTTAGCCTTCCATCATCTAAAACCTGAAGTAAAATATTAAATACATCAGGGTGAGCCTTTTCAATTTCATCAAGTAGTACAATAGAATATGGGTTTCTCTTAACTTTTTCAGTTAATTGTCCTGCATCATCATAACCAACATAACCAGGAGGTGAACCAATTAACTTTGAAGTAGAATGACTTTCCATATATTCACTCATATCTACCCTTATTATAGCATTTTCATTTCCAAACATTTCATATGCTAACGCTTTTGAAGCTTCAGTTTTACCAACACCAGTTGGACCAACAAATATGAAAGAAGGTGGTCTTTTAGTACTTTTTAAACCTGCTCTATTTCTTCTAATTGCACGAGAAACACTTTCTAAAGCTTCTTCTTGACCTATAACTCTCTTATGTAGATTTTGCTCTAAATGTAAAAGTTTATACGTTTCTTCTTCAGTTATTTTTGTAACAGGTATTTTAGTCCAATGTTCAATTACTTCAGCAATATCTTGAACGGTTAACTCTTTTAATTTAAGCTCACTGTTTATTTTTTCTATTTTTTCTGTTAGAGAACATTCTTTAGCCTTTAATTCGGCTGCTTTTTTATAATCTTCAGTTGAATCAGCATTAGCTGCTAATTCTTTTTCTTCTTGAACTTTTATAAGTTCGTTTTTTAATATTTCTAATTCATATAAATCTTTATTATTTAAGTTAATTCTTGAACAAGCTTCATCTAATATATCTATTGCTTTATCTGGTAAAAATCTATCATGAATATATTTTTCAGACATTATAACAGTTTGTTTAATAACATCTGTTGAAATCTTAACTTTGTGGAAATCTTCATAATATTTTTTAACTCCATCAAGAATGTCGATAGAATCTGTAATAGAAGGCTCTTCAACAATTACAGGTTGAAATCTTCTCTCTAGAGCACTATCTTTTTCAATATATTTTCTATATTCTTTTAAAGTAGTAGTACCAATTAATTGAATTTCACCATTAGAAAGTGAAGGTTTTAAAATATTTGCAGCATTCATAGAATGTTCGCCATCACCAGCACCTATAATATTGTGTATTTCATCAATAACTAAAATAATATTACCTAAAGATTTACATTCATCTATAATAGATTTCATTCTAGCTTCAAATTGACCTCTAAACTGAGTACCAGCTATAACAGCAGTCATATCAAGCAAATAAACTTCTTTGTTTAAAAGTTTAGCAGGAACGCTGCCGCTCAGCAATTTTAATTGCTAAACCTTGAGCAATAGCAGTTTTACCAACACCAGGTTCACCAATTAAACAAGGGTTATTTTTAGAACGTCTATTTAAAATTTGAACAATTCTCGCAATTTCTCTATTTCTTCCAACGACATCATCAATTTCATTATTTCTAGCTTTAAATGTTAAGTTTGTACCAAAAGTATCTAAAGCCTTTTTCTTTTTATCCTTAGTTTTTTGATTAACTTTAACCTTCTTTTTAGAAGAAGTAGAAGAATCAGCCTCTTCCGAAGTATTCTTCATTCCAAACATATTAGAAAAAATAGAACCCAAAGGAATAGCACCACTTGGCATTTCGCCATTATCATCAAATTCATTTTCACCAGATTCCATATAAGCTATAGAATCTAAATCTATATTATCAGACATATCTTTAAACATACTTTCAATTTGATTTGCCATATCTTTCATATCTTCTTCAGATAAATTAGCTTGCTTAGAAAGAGCCTCTAATGGGTTAATACCCTTTTTCTTAGCACAGTCATAGCACAAGCCCTCAGTTGCAAAACTTTTATCTGGAAGCTGTTTATTAACAAAAATAACAGCAGTGTTTTTATTACATATTGAACATAACATATTTTTAAATACTCCTTTATTTAAAATTTAACAAGTATATAATACACTAAAAGTAGAGAATAGTCAAATAAACTAAAAGGGACGCCCCTTTTTCGAAAATTTTTACCAAAAGGGACACCCCTTCAATATGAAGAAAAATTTGTAGGGCTTGTTACTTTTGATAATAATATTGTCAAATAGCCCTAGAACTAGTGGTATTGACGCTAAAAGTATAAAATAGTCAAATAAAAAGGAAAATGATAATAGAATAATGTATAAATAAATATTGACTAATAAAAAATTTATTGATAAAATAGTAGCAACAAATAAACATAACAAAGGAGGAAAATGGTAAAGAAGGAAATGTTAATAGAAGCAAAGAAAAAAATTAAATTATTCTCTAATAAAGGAATTACATTGATAACCCTAGTAATAACAATAATAATATTATTAATATTAGCAAGTATAGTAATAAGCATAACAATAGGGAGAAATGGAATATTTGAAAGAACAAAATATGCAATAGATGAAACAAAGAAAGCACAAGTACAAGAAGAAATACAATTGGTAGTAACAGATATTGTAGTAAATCAATTATCACAAGAAGAGACACTTGAAAATTTAATGTTAAAAGAAGAGATAGAAGAACATAATTCATTAAAAGGAATAACAATAGATGAAAATTTAGTAGGAACATATAAAAATTATAACTATTTTATAGATGAACAATACAAAGTTCATATAGGAGAAAAGATACAAGAAGAACTTTTTGAGGCAGAAATAAAAATACAGGAAACAAAAAGAAAAATAGAAGTTTCAGTTACAAATGCAAAGGAAGGAATTCAAGAAATACAGTTATTTGACCCAAACGCAAAAATTATAGTTGAACAAGAACTAGATGGAACTCAAACAAACATAAGTATAAATGGAATTGCAAATTTATCTGGAATATATAAAGCAAAAGTAATATCAAAAACTGGAAAGGTAGCAACAAAAACAATAGAAGTAAGACAAATAAAAATAAATAATAAAGCTGAATTAATAGAATTTGGAGAAATTGTGGAAAGTGGCGTAACATTTGAAGGTGATACAATAACATTACTATCAGATATTTATTTAGAAGGAAGTAGCAGTAATAGAAATTGGAACTCAATTGGAAGCAAGCTTAGAAATACATATTTTTCAGGAACATTTGAAGGAAATAACCACAAAATTTATGATTTATATAATTCAAAAACAAATGAAAGGCAACAAGGGTTTTTCGGATGTATTGTAGGAGGAACTATAAAAGACTTAGGAATAGAAAGTGGAAACATAGTAGGCTATTGTGCTATTGGAGGAATAGCAGGCAGAGCAGATAATTCAGAAGTAATAAATTGTTATAATAAGGCAAGTGTTAGAGGTGAAGTATACCCAAGTGAAAGCATGGGAACTACTAGTGCAGGAGGTATAATAGGATATGGAAGCAATATAATGGTTAGACAATGTTACAATACAGGAAGTATTTATGCATGTGGTGATGTAGCAGGAGGTATTGTATCTCAGGTAGATAATAAAGGTGAAATAGTACAATGTTATAATATAGGAAATGTAACAACAGATGCAACTTTAATAGGAGGTATTGCAGGGGTTCTACAACAAAATAGCAAAGGAATAATAAATAATTGTTACAATAAAGGGAATATAGTTGCAAAAGTTACAAAAGCAGGAGGACTAGTAGGAGAAGTTAGAGTAGGAGAAAATGAAGTAAGAAACAGTTATAGTACAGGGAATATAACCTCCAATAATAATTCAACTGCTGTTTTAGGGGGAGTAATAGGAGAGAATAATGGAATTTTAAGTAATTTATTTTTTATTAATACAGCAGGCCCAGCCTATGGTTGTGGACTTAATAATACACAATACTCTTTAGAAGAATCAAGAGGATCAACTCAAGAAACATTAAAAGGACTAACAAATAAACTAAATGAAGGACAAGACAATGCAGTATGGCAAATAGATGAAAAAAATATAAATGGTGGATATCCAATATTAAGATGGCAATAAGATATAAAACTAAATAATGGATACCCATATTTAAAAGAAAATGAATAAAAAAGTATAAAAATAAAACTGTTAAGTTACTTGTAACTAGTAATAATTAACAGTTTTATTTTAATAATTAACTAAAATTCCTAATTTATATGTCGAAACAATTTTTCGACATAAATCGACAAGAAACTACAGACTGAAAGATTTTATAATATTTTTTTATAAAAACTATTGACTTTTATGGAAAAAATTGGTATATATAACATTGTAAGTGATATTTACTTATAGTTTATAGGGGATTGATTATTTCAAAATGGAGGTAATCATATGAGAAAAAAAGTAAAAATGATAAGAAGTTTTATTAGTTTCATGCTTGTAGTAGTCATACTTACTGTAAATCCAAGTTTTGCTTTGGCAGCTGAAGACATTAATGTAGTTAATAAGGATAGTGAAGTTCAAATTGACGAAATTAGTGCTCAGTCTAACAGTGCAGGAACAATGGATGTTGGGGTATGTAGTAGTAGAGGAAAACTAACCTTATACCCTACATTAGATAGTTATGTAGGATTTACTAGATACTTTTGGTTTTGGGCATATGCAAATGAGAGTGATAAAACACCCAGCGGAGTTGTGCATGTAACTGTAAAAAAACCAGATGGAACAGTATTAGATAGTTTTTCAATAGGTGCTGACGTTGATTATGTAAAGAGATTTACATTGCCACCTTCTGGACAATATACTGTCGAAATAGTTTCACAGGTAAATGCAAGGTTACGTTGTACCACTTTTTGGACAGCTAACAAAGTAGACTAATATAAAGTAACTTTATTAACAATTTCAATTCCCTATAAAGTGAGTATAGTTATTATGCTCACTTTTAATATATATTTAATGACATTGTAGGAGGGGTTATATGGAAATATTAAGAACTGAAAATTTAACTAAAATATATAGAAATGGAGAAAACACAGTTACAGCTATTAATAATTTATCAATATCAGTAAATAAAGGAGAATTTATATCTATAATTGGAAGCTCAGGAAGTGGAAAATCAACACTTTTACATTTATTAGGTGGAGTTGATAAACCTACTTCAGGTAAAGTGCTAGTTAATGGAATTGATATATACAAATTATCTAATGATGAATTAGCAATATTTAGAAGAAGAGAGGTTGGATTAATATATCAATTTTTTAATTTAATACCAATATTAAATGTTCAAGAAAATATAATGTTGCCATGCGAACTTGATCGTAGAGCTGTGCCAGAAACTAAATTAAAAGAATTATTAGAAATTTTAGGAATGGAAAATAGAAAAGATTATTTGCCTAGTCAATTATCAGGAGGTCAACAACAACGAGTTGCTATTGGAAGAAGTCTAATTAATAATCCATCAATAATTTTAGCCGATGAACCAACTGGAAACTTAGATTCTAAATCAACTGCTGAAATAGTTGCTCTTTTAAAAAAGGCAAATGAACAATTTAATCAAACAATTATAATGATTACACATGACCTAGAAATTGCCAAGAATGCTAATAGGATTATAAGAATTGAAGATGGAGAGATATATAATTAGTATAAAGGGGGATGAATTGGTAAAATGAATATACTAAGAAAAATAGCAATAAAAAATTTAAGATTAAATAAAAAAAGAAGCATTGTAACAATTATTGGAATTATATTAGCTGTATCTTTAATAACGAGTGTTATTACTTTAATATGTAGTTTTCAAGTTTCTACTATTGAATTTACAAAGAAAAATTATGGAGATTATCACTATGAATTTTTTAATATTCCAATAAATAATTTAAATAGTATAAAAAACAATAAGAATATAGAACAATGTTTTATAACTAAATATATGGGAAATGAAAAACTAAAAAATAGAGAAAATATTATAGAAACAGAAATATTTGGATTATCAAAAGAAGCTATGAATAAAATAGGTATAAATTTGATTGAAGGTGAAATGCCACAAAATGAACATGAAATTGTTATTAGTGAAAATATGATAGTACAAGAAAAACTAGAATTGAAAGTTGGTTCAGAAGTAACTTTTGAAGACAACGATAAGTTACTAGAGAGATTTGACTCAAAAGATACTAAAAAATATAAAATTGTAGGAATTGCTAGAGTAACAAAACAAAATATTCAAAAACAATTTATGGGGTTGAATGCTTATATAGCATTTATGCAGTTGAAAGAAACACAATTTACAGATAATATAAATGTTTATGTGAGATATAAAGATTTAAACAAAAGGATTGAAACTATAGCTGAAATATTGGAAATTGATAATAATACGCTTAATGAATTGAAAGCAGATAGTCAAATAGAAATAGAGCAAAATATAGCAGATAATGAAACCAATAAATATATGTATACTGTTAATACAGAATTAATAAGAAGAGAAACAGGAGAATATTTAGATCAAACATCCAGGATGCTATATACAGTTTCGATAATAATTATTACAATAATTATTATTGTTTCTGTGTATTGTATCAAGAATATTTTAAATATGTCAATTACAGAAAGAACAAAATCATATGGAATGTTATTGTCCATTGGAGCTACATCAAAACAGATAAGAATTACTTTATTATATGAAGCAGGTATTTTAGCAATAATTTCTATTCCAATTGGAATATTGTTAGGAGTATTATATACATATATAGTTTTAGAATTATTAAAGCAATTAACAGTACAAAACTTATTTGGTATGCAATTTATTTTTTCTACAAATTGTGTAGCAATTTGTATATCTGCTTTAATAAGTATTGTAATAATATATATGGCACAAAAAAAAGCAATAAAAAGAGCATCGAAACTTTCACCAATTAGTGCCATTAAAAATAATAAAGATATTAGTATTAATTTTAATAATATAAAGGCTCCAAAATTAATAAAAAAATGCTTTGGTATTGAAGGAGTTATTGCATATAAAAATTTGAAAAGGAATAAGAAAAAGTACAAAGCTACTATTTTAGCCATGATAATAAGTTCAGCGGTTTGCATTGCAATGGTTAGTTTCACTAATTATGCATTTAAAATAACAGAGCTATATTATAAAAATTATAAATACAATATTTGTATTTATGGTGAGAATTATCAAAAATTAAAAGAAATAATGGAAGATTTCAACATTAAATCTAATAAATATGAATTAAATCGTGAAGATTATGGGTATATAAAAAATGTAGAAGGAAACTATACAAAAGAAGTACTTAATCTAAATTTTCTAAATAACTATAAATTAAATATGGTATTAATTGAGGCACTTGGAAACGATGAATATATGAGTTTTATAAAAAAATTGGGATTGAAATATGATAATGTTAAGAACAAAGCAATATTATTAGATTACAAAGTGGATACTACAAAAATTGAAGGAAAAAGGAAAAAAGTAGAATTTAGATTATATAAATATAAAAAAGGAGATATTATTGAGTTAGAAAGAGATGATAAATCTATTGAAATTGAAATAGCGAATGTTACAAATATAAGACCTATGGGATTAAGAAATTCTAATATGGCATATTTAATTGTTAGTGATAGCTTTTTTGAACAATATACAGCTAATAATGAATTTGAGAGTAATTCATATATATTGTATGTACAGTCAAAAAAACCAAATGACATGGAAGAATACATAAAAGAAAATTATAAAACATCATATTCTTATCTTGAAAATATAGATAGAGAAGAAAGAAACCAAAAAGCTATGTATACATTTATTTCTATCTTCTTATATTCATTTGTACTTATAATGATTTGTATTGGACTTACTAATATGTTTAATACAATAACAACATTTATTGAATTAAGACAAAAAGAATTTGCATACCTAAAATCGATAGGAATGACAAAAAGGCAATTTAATAATATGCTTCGATTAGAAAGTATATTCTATACTATAAAAGCATTAATTATAGGAATCCCATTGGGGATATGTATTTCATATCTTATTTATAAAGCATTTTCTATTAATATAGATACTTACTATATATTTCCATTAAATGGAGTAATTATATCAATTATAGGAATGTACATGCTAACACTATTTTGCACAAAGTTTTCAATGAATAAAATTAATAAACAAAATATAATTGATATTATTCGAAATGATAATATATAAATTATTATAGTATTATAAGAATGAAGTGAAAGTGATAATAAAATAAAAATAATAAAGAAATGTGTCAAAATACTATAAGTAAATTGATACATTTTTTATAGTACAGTAAACTCTTTGAAGAGATATAACTATAAATTTCAACAATGCAAATCTGAACAAATTACTTTTATTTGAATAATTGACTAAAATTCTTGAAATAGAAATAGGCAAATGATATAATACTATTAAGGAAAAAGCAAAAGGAGAGTAATTATATGAAAAGTAGAAATATAATGTATATAGTAATAAGTATAATATGTATAGTAGCAATAATAT
>CATNCV010000050.1 GCA_950096965.1 uncultured Clostridiaceae bacterium
TTCCATTCCAACGAATCCATTTTCTTTAAGTTCTACTTTCTTATACATTTTCAAATTTCTCCTTTCTTATATTTGTTTATTAACTTAATTTTTATTTATTTTATTCTGAAATCATTTGTCCACAAGCAGCATTTATATCTTCTCCATTTGTTTCATAATATTCTACTTGCATATTATAATTTTTTAGTTCTTGTATAAATACTTTGACATTTTTACTTTCTGATAAATTACTAATATTTACCTTATTAAATTTGTTAATCTTTATATATTCATCTTTACCTAATAACTTAAATAATTCATATGCATCTTCTTTAGTATCATTTATATTTTCAAATAGAACATAGTTCCATTCAACCTTTTTGCCACTAATCTTTTTATATTCTTTAACTGCTTTAACCAAATCTCTTAAGTTATTACTACTAGGCATTATATTCATACGTTTATTTTCATTTGCTGAATGTAAAGATATCATTAATTTAAAATTATCTATATACTTTAAATCTTCAACTAATTTCAAAATATATTTTACATTGACACCACAAGTTGCTAAAGCAAATTTAGAATTTTTGTATTTATTATTCAAGTAATTAAAAGTTGAAATTACATTATTATAGTTTATTAATGGTTCTCCAATGCCCATTGCACTAAATAAAATTGGCTTATTATTATTTATGTTTTCACTATTTATTACATTTTCTATTTGCACACATATTTCTTTATATGATAAATTTCGTTTAAAGTTATTTTTTAAACCATTATAGCAAAATTTACATCCCATATTGCACCCAACTTGAGTTGAAAAGCAAATTATATTTTTATTGCTATAATCTACATATGTCGTTTCAATTCTAAAATTATCGTTTGTTTTTTGAATATATTTTCTTGAAATCTTGTCTTTAGATTGAACAATCTCTTTTATTTCCATATCATCATCTACCTTCATTCCATACTAGGAACACCCCTTTATTTTTTTTATACTCCTGTCCTCTATTGTTCCTTTTTCCCAATTAGGGACAGTCCCTAATTGGGACATTATTTATTTTTGCTTTCTATATGTTGTAGTTCAAATCTATATTTTTGTTCTACATTTGGATATTTTTCGTGGTCTACTTCTTCTAAAAACATATCAAGTGGTCTAACGCATAATGAGCCATCTCCATATAAATGTCTATATATTACCATTGTTTCTTTTGTTTCACTATGCATAGCTATATCTTCCACCAAATAGTAATCTCCTTTGAAATGCTTGTATATTCCTTTTATTTTTAGTTCTTGCATTTTTTTGCCTCCTTTATATTTTTTTATATTTAGTTTTATTATCATATCGTACAACTCATAAAGCAAATATTTTATTTTAACCACTTACTTTGTTGGTAGAGCAGGTGACTCTTAATCAGTAGGTCTGTAATTAATTTTTATTATTCTTAAGCGAGTGTCCCTTTTGGTAATTTTTTTCTAAAAAGGATCGTCCCTTTTAGTACTTTTAGTATTTTAGTAACTTTTAGTAAAAGTTCCCAAAAGTGACAGACTTCTCATTTGGAAACGTCCCCAATTGGAATGACAAAGCTCAAAAAACTCTATTTGCCCTAATATAATAGGACGAAATAGAGTCTATACTTTCGTGGTACCACCTAACTTGAAAATTAATTATTTTTAATTTTCCACTTATCTTTTCTTTAACGCAGAAGATACGGCTAAACTTACTTTTTAACTCTTTCAGTTTGGCAACTACATAGGTGATAACAAATAAAATAGTTTCTACTAGAATTTCACCATTTATCTAGCTCTCTTAAGACTTTTTTTATTTGTGTTGTCCTTGTTTTAAGTTTTTATTTCATATTTTACACACATATACTATCATGTTTTTTAATTGTTTGCAAGTATATTACTTTAAAAATTTTATAAATTTGCAATATTAGGGTTTTTAAATAAATATATAGTTGTATTTTCTATAAATTAGTTATAAGTAAGTTTTCTATGCTATGCAATATCTGTACAATATAATATTAAATATTGTAAGACATTTCTTTGTTACCATTGATTTATATGCTTTTTTGTGATATATTACTATAGTAACTTATTATTTATATTCTTTTTTTAATAAAGGAGGATACTATAATATGAAAAAAAATGTAGCCCTTTACACTTGTTTGCCTGACTGTAATAGTCAATCATTTTGGCTTTTTGGTTTCTATAATGAACATATATTTTTTGATGCCTTTCGGCAACGTTTTAGAAAATTAAATTCAAGCCTTTATGTTGAAAAATATATTGAAAATTATAAAATTAAATTAGAACACCTTGAAGATTATTCTGCAATTAATAATAATTTTTCATACTCTTATAACCCCATTATTAAAGCATATAGTATTTGGGATAACTCTGTCGAGATATTTGAAACTGTTACAGCTCCTGCAGTTAATTACGATAAAGCTGTAAACAGTCAGTATAAACATTTCACTTATTTTTATACTGGTGAAATTCCTTCGGACGAAATGGTAGATGCATCAATAGCTATGGCTTTTAAGTTTACTCTTTTCGTAATGAAGAAATTACAAAATTAATATTATCAAAAAAAAGCCACAGTTAATCTGTGACTTTTTTGATTTCAATAGTCTATACCTTATTAAACAATTTTTTATAATCTCTTTAATTCTTTTAAACGTTGTTCATATGCATTTTTTACGTCTTGTTCGAATGCTATTTTGGGTTCTTCTATGCCCATTTTTTCTAGTATTTTCTTTGTAAATTCTGGGTTTAATATTAGTATTGGACCTATTAGGTATGTTGCTATAAAGTTATTTTTTTGTATGCCTTCTAATATGCTCTCTGGGTTTAGTCCTATTCCTTTTTCTACTTTTGAAAAATAGTTTTCTTCATTATTTCCATAGCTTTGTGTAAATTGACTTTTAAAACCTACTATTTCTATGTCTTCATATTTTCCTATAAAGTTGCTATTGTGCCTTTTCATCATATTTCTTTTGCTATATATATCAAATATTCCTAATGATTCTATTTTGCTTCCATCTTCATTTTCTATATATTTTCCAAAGATTTCAATTGCATTTCCTGTTATTAGGAATACTGTATTTTTTTCTATTAGTTCTTCTATTCTTTGTTTATATGGTTTTAACTTTTCTATTACTTTTTCTTGCATTTTTTCTGTCATTGGCCCCATATATATTAGGTCTACATCGTTTTTTACAAATGCAGGTTCTTCACCAAAGTTTGTTTCTATGAAGTTTGCTTCTGGTATGCATTTTTGTAAGTATTTCATGTTGCTTATATCTCCATATAGGTTGCAGAATTCTGGAAATAATATTTCTATTGTTTTATTCATTTTTTTATGTTCCTCTCTTCTTTTTTGATTTTCTATTGGCTTCTGATTGGGGACAGTTCCTAATCTATTTTTCTAGTATTTTTTCTTCTATTTTTTTCTTTATTTGATTTTTTAGGTCTATTGAGTATAGGTCATGCAAAATAAATACTTTGTCTATTCCTTCTAAGTTTAGCCTGTCTACTAAGCTTATTTCGTCTCTCCCATATACTATTTTTTCTTTTGGTATGTCTGCCATTTGCATTCTTACATATGTGTCTAAATACCTTGCGCCTGCTGTTAGTATTTGTTTTATACTTTCTGAGTTTAAAAATTCGTAGTCTGTATCATAGTGCCATGCTATGTTTTCTGATGAATTTGCTGCTTCGTGCAAATCATCTAGTAGTACAAATACTGCTTTATTTCCTTCTTCTTTTCTTACATAGTCAAAGGCTCTTGAACATGCTATTGGGTTCATTCCTTTTGATAGCTGTGTTATTATTTCTATATTTTTTACTTTTTCTTTACTGTATCTTGTATCTACTATTTTTTGTTTTTTTAATACTGGATTTATTTGATTCCTTGTTAGCCCCATTTCTTTTAGTACTGTTATTGTTGCTAACATATTGTATATGTTTATAATATTATTATTTATTATATTGTATTTTTCTTCGTTTCCTTCATCTTTTACCCACATTTCCATTTTTTCAAAGTCTATATTTGTTAGTTCATAGTTTATTTTTGGTGAAGCAAATTCACATTTTGGGCAGTGTGCTCTTCCCACATGGTTATATCTTACAAAGTCGTATTCTAACTTTGTATCACATTTTGGGCATACGGTTATGTCTCTTACTATGTTTTCACATTTTTCTAAATCTGTTTCTAGTCTATCTATTCCAAAGTATACTCTTTCATTTTTTGGTGCTAGTCCTGCTACTATTAAGTCATCTCCATTTAGAATAAGTTTTGTTTCTTTTGGAATGTTATTTGTTAATATGTTTGAGATAAATTCTGTATGTGCATTTCTTTTTAATGAATCTCTAAATAAGTTTGTGCATACTAAGTATGTTGGTGTTATATATGGATATATTTTTACTGCGCTTCTTTCATCTATTTCAAATACTGCTAAGTCTTTTTTTTGTTTTCCTAGTAAACTTGATCCTTCTATTAATGTTGATGCTAGTCCTGAATTAATATTTGAACCTAAATGGTTATCTATAAATTTGTATCCATTTTCTTTTAAACAGTCTTCTATCATATTACATACTGTTGTTTTTCCATTTGTTCCTGTAACTCCTATTATTTTTTTTGGTTTATCTATTCTTCCTAAAAAGTCTGGACATAATGTTACTGCAAGTTTTCCTGGAAAGTATGTTGCATCTCTTCCTATTAGCTTTAAAGCTACTCTTGATAATTTTGCTAAATATAGCACTATATAAAATTTTAAATTCTTTCTCATAATTTTACCTCTTTCTTTACTGTTACTATATTTTACATTTATTATTCATTTTTTTCAATAGAAAACGGACATTTTTCTGATGTCCGCTTTCTAAAATGTTACTATTCACATTTTAAAATTAATTTCTCCTATACAGTAAATATGTTGCGTTTCCACATAGGTCACCCTTTAGTATTGGCTCTACAACGTAGGATATATTATAAAAATTGATTTTTCATATACAATAAATTAAGGAGAAATTAAATTTTTTTATTTAATTCCTCTCTTTTCATTTTTCTTATTGTATTTTTGATGATATTTTAAATAGTAAGTCCTCTATGTTTGACATTCTCATTTCAAATACTTGATTGGTCATGTCTTCTATTTTATTATATTCTTGCATTTTCATTAGTTTATTCATAATAACTGAAAAATTCTTTTGTAAGTTTTCTGACAAATTAATTTGTTCATTTCTTATATCATTTAAAAGTTCATTTATTTCTTCGATTTGGTAATTTGCCAACGGATTTTTATTATCCATAAAATCACCTCTTCTTTGAATTATAATGATAAAATAATATCATTATAATAATAGCTTGTCAATAGTTTTATGAAAATTTGTTCGTTATTTGTATTTTCTTTTTTAATATGTTATAATTATTATATGTAACGTTTTTAGTTTCAGAAAGGTATAGGTGAAGATATGGCAAAACGTAAATTTAAACCTAATGTTCCTGATGATGATTTTGATTACGACTATCTTTCAGAAGATATGCAGGACGAGGAGGCAAGACCTTCTTATCCTAAAAAGTCTGTACGTAACGCTGATGACGATTTCGAAGACGATTTCTGGTTCTAATCTGTACCTAAGCAAAAACACCAACTTTTTACTAAAAGTTGGTGTTTTTGTTTTATTTTTAATATGCTTTAATATTATTCTTCTATTAATTTTATATGAACATCTTTTAGTTGTTCCTCTGTTACCCTACTTGGTGCTCCCATTAAAACGTCTCTTGCCTTTTTGTTTTTTGGGAATGCTATTATTTCTCTTAAGTTGTCTTCATTTGTCATTAGCATTAACATTCTATCTACTCCTGGTGCTGCGCCTGCGTGTGGTGGTGTTCCATATTGGAATGCATTGTATAATGCCCCAAACCTTGTTTCTACTTCTTTTTCACTGTATCCTGCTATTTCAAATGCTTTTACCATTAGTTCTGGATTGTGGTTTCTTACTGCTCCTGATGCCATTTCATATCCATTACATACTGCATCATATTGGTATGCCAAAATATCTAATGGATTCATTTCTTCTAGAGCTTTCATTCCACCTTGTGGCATTGAGAATGGGTTGTGGTTGAAGTCTATTTTATCTTCTTCTTCGTTATATTCGTACATTGGGAAGTCTACTATAAAACAGAAACGATATGTATCTTTTTCTATTAAGTCTAATCGTTTTCCTAGTTCTATACGTACTAATCCTGCTATTTTTTGTGCTGTTTTGAACTCGTCTGCTATGAAGAATAGGCTATCTCCTGTTTTTGCTCCTATTTCTTCTAAGCCTTTTTTAACTTCTTCTGTTATAAATTTGGCAATTCCTCCTACTGGTCCTTCTTCAGTTAGTTTTACCCATGCTAAACCTTTTGCTCCTACTTCATTTACTGCAAATTCTGTCATGTTATCAAAGAATTTTCTTCCTTCATTTGCTCCGTTTGGAACTACTATTGCTTTTATTGTTTTATCTTTAAATGCGTTAAATTCTGTTTCTTTAAAAATACTTGTAGCATCTTGTATTATAAGTGGGTTTCTTAAGTCTGGTTTATCTATCCCATATTTTTCCATTGCTTCTTTATATGGAATTCTTAAAAATGGTGCTTCATCTACTTTCCAGTTTGTAAATTCTTTGAATGTACTTGTAAATATTTCTTCCAATACTTCTAAAACTTCTTCTTGAGTGCTAAATGCCATTTCAAAGTCTAATTGGTAAAACTCTCCTGGTGCTCTATCTGCACGTGGATCTTCGTCTCTAAAACATGGTGCTAGTTGAAAATATTTATTAAATCCTGATACCATTAGTAGTTGTTTAAATTGTTGTGGTGCTTGTGGAAGTGCATAAAATTCTCCTGCATGTATTCTGCTTGGTACTAAAAAGTCCCTTGCTCCTTCTGGTGATGAGTTTGCAAGTATTGGTGTTTGTATTTCTGGAAATCCCATTTCGTTCATTTTATCTCTTAAAAATTTTAGAACTTTTGAACGAAGTAAGATGTTTTTATGTATTTTATCATTTCTTAAATCTAAAAATCTGTATTGTAATCTTAGATCTTCTTTTACTTGTGAAATGTCTGCTTTTTCAGAGTTTACTTCAAATGGAAGTACATTTTTACATTTTCCAAGCATTTCTATTTTATTTGCTTTTATTTCTATTTCTCCTGTTGGAATTTTTGGGTTCTTATTTGAACGTTCTAAAACAATTCCTTCCACAGATATTACACATTCTGTTACTAATTCCTCTTCATTTACTTTTGTTTCTTCATTTATAACTATTTGAGTTATTCCGTGCTTCATCTCTTAAATCTATAAATTTCATAGCTCCTAGGTTTCTTATTCTTTGAACCCAACCTGCTAGTTTTACTTCTTCTCCTACGTTTTTTATGTTTAATTCTCCACATGTGTGATTTCTGTATTTATTTTCCATTTACAGTTCCTCCTTTAAAGTATTTTATTCTTTTCTTTCATTATTTTCTCAAAAACTTCTATCCTTTGCTTATACCCTTCTGTAAGCATTTGTATTTCTTCTTTTGAAAGTTTTGTGTATTCTGAGTATTTTTCTAACATTTCTTTGTATTTTTCTTGTAACTCTTTTAACTTTTCTATTTGCTCTTCTTTTATTTTTATTGTGAATAATGGTTCTAAGTTTTTACTTGAAATAAGCTCATTTGTAAAACATTTTATTTCTCCTTCTTTGAAATTCCAGTAAGATGTTGTAACATTTGTATTCATGCTTCTTCCTGTGTCAAATATTGGACAAATCCTTTTCCATTCTAGTGTTTTTATGTCTCTTATTACTCCAAAATTGTTTAGATGTCTATCTTCATTTAATAAAATATAATCTAGCATAAACATCTTTTGCAAATATTCTTCTGCATTTGGTACATTATTTTCATTCAATATTTTTAAGTATATATAGTAGTCCTTAATTGTTTTTTGCACTTTTTCTTTTTCTTCAGTTAATATTGTATATGCTGGCAAAATTTCTTCATTTCTATTTATTATACATTTACATACACTTACTAATGTATTTTGCCTATTTCCTTTTACTACATCTAATGTGTATGTAGCATGTGGTACATCTAATATTTCACATATTAGGCTAGCTAGCACTTCATTAATAGGCTCAAAGTTATGTATTGTTCCTGCACCTTTATATAAATAATTTTCGTTATCTTTTTTTATCCATACTTTTTTTAATTGACCATTTGAAGTATTATTTGGTGTTTTATCTGGTTTATTTTTTATAGTTTGTTTTAGGTATTTTGAAGCTCCACTGCCATATGTTGCATTTGTGAAGTTTATACTTCCATAATCTTTTTGAAAATAGTTTATTTCTCCCCATTTTATATTTTCATCTTCTGGTTTAAACCAATATTGATCTGATACTGATAATCCATAATCTTTGTTTATTAGTTCTTTAATATTATTTATTCCAAATGCTTCTATAATTTCTTTTACATTATCTCTATATATTGGAATTCCTCTGTCATTAAACCAGTTATTAAGTTCGATTCTTCTTTTTACTTCTTCAATGTTTTTTATATTTAATGGTGCATATTTTATGTTATAGTTTTCTAGTATATTTGTTATTACATTTAGTTCATTATCATATTCAAATTTTAATACCTTTGTGTTTTGATTCATTAAAATATAGTTTTTTAACATTTAATTCCTTCTTTCTAAGGTTTGTTACTTATGCATTATATCACTTTAATAAAAAAAAATAAAGCACTAATGCTTATTTTTTTACATTAATGCTCCTATCATTCCTGCTTCATTGCCTAGTTTTGCTAATACTATTTTGGGTATATTGCAATTATATTTCTTTGAATTTATTTTTTCTATTAGTCTTGTATATAATATTTTTTCGTAATATACAAAACTTCCTCCTATGCATATGGCTTCTGGCTGTATTATATTTATTATGTTTGATAAGCCTATTAATAGGTTATCTATATATTCATCTATATAGCTATTTACAAGTTTATCTTTTTCATTTACTTTTCTTGTTATTATTTCTAGTATCTCTTTAGATGTTATATTTTCTTCTAAATTTAGTAATTCAATTATTCTATTTCTAAAAGATTGCATAGATGCATATTTTTCAAAACAACCTCTATTTCCACATTTACATTCTATTCCATCTTTTTCAATTATCATATGACCATATTCTGAGCCCCAGTCTTTTGTGTATTCTAACATTTTTCCATTTATGAAGGTTGCTCCTCCTATTCCTGTTCCTAAACATAAGAATACTGTGTCATCATATTCTTGGGTATTACCTATATTTTTTTCGGCTAGTGCTGCACATTTAGCATCATTTCTTATGCTTACTGTTACACCATAATGTTCCTCTAAAACTTGTGCCAAATTAAATTCTTTAATTCCTAAATTATATATATCATATACAACTTTATTTTTCACCTTTCCTGGCACTGCTATTCCTATTTTAGATATAACACAGCTTGGAGCCCCTATGTCTTTTAAGACTTGGTTTATAAGCATTTTTATATTTTCTATTATATATTCTTTTATATCTTGATTTACTTCTAGCCTTTTTATATCCTTTTCTCTTTTAGCAATTATTGTATGTCTCTTACTAATTACCCCAACTGCTATATGACTTCCACCTATATCTATCCCTATTTGCATAGGCTCTCCTTTCAAAATTCTCTGAATTTTGTATTATTCCCTATTCATTCATAATAATTTCTTTCAAAGTTAATAAATTATTCATTAATTCTTTCTATATTCCTGCTGCATCAAATAAGAATGTTCCTGTGTATACCTCTAGTATTGGTACAAATACTATTAATACAAATAGTATTAGCATTACACCTACTACTGAATATACTAATTGTGGGAATACTTTCATTATTTTATCTAATATATTTTGTATGTCTATTTCCATATATTCTACTAATTTGTTCATCATTTCTGATAAGTCTGTTTGCATTCCTATTTTTAGCATTTCTATTATCATGGGTGATGATAGTCCTGATTTTTCGAATGGCTCTATCCATGATTGTCCTATTAATATATTGTTTATAGAAGTTTCTACCATTGATAAAAACACATAATTTTTTACAACATTTTTACTAACATCTAATGAATCTTGTATTCTCATTCCATTATTTAGGTTTAATAGCATTGCCTTTATAAACCTTGAGAAGTCTAAACTATATATTAGTTTTCCAAATATTGGCATAGTGTATTTAAAATAGTGAAAATTATACTTTCCTTTTGGAGTATTAATATAAAATACAATTCCTCCTACAGTACCTAATATAAGGGCTACTGGAATATACCAAACTTTTCCTATGTTATTAATAAAATTGAAAAAACACATTGTTATTTCTGGAATTTTTGCACTACTTCCTACAGAGTCAAATATTCCTTGAATATATGGTACTATTACCAATGTTCCTATTACTAGCAATAGAGTTAATACTACAAATTGTATAATATTTGGTACTAATACTTTTTTTACTTTTTTGTTAATATCTGCTGAGTCATCTAAATATTTTATTGCTTGTTCTAATGAATTTGTAAGTGAACCTGAAAGTTCTCCTACTTTTATCATATTTATATATATATATGGAAATACATTAGAGTAATATTCCATCGTTGTATACATATAGTCTCCTGCTTCTACTCCGTGCCAAAATATCTTCTAATATTCCCTTTAATGATAAGTTTTCTGTGCTTTGTATTATTGTACTTAAAGCATGTATATTATTAAAGTTTGCTTTTTTTAGTAAGTAAAAGTTTTGTGTAAATATTGCTATGTCTCTTGTAGTTATTTTTTCTGTTGCTAATAGTGCTAAGTTTATTTTCTCTATGGCAGATATTTTTGTTGTTTCTTCTTTAAAAATATTTGTAGAGTTTGCTGTTTTCATTATGTCTTCTATATTAGTAACATTCTTTTTTACCTTTTTTTGTTTTCTACTAATATAACCTACTTGTACAATTTGAATAGGCATTAATTCATTGGTTTTCAATTTCTTAATTAATGCTTGCTTACTTGCTTCTTCTACTTTATTTTTAACAATTACACCTCTTTTATTAACTGCCCTATATACATACTCTGGCATTTTTATTTCCTCCATTTGTTATATTCAGTTTATAATATTTGTAACACTATTTCATGTAGTAATATATTCATTATACTCTGAACAGTAAGTCCATTTTTATATTATTGGTTATTTTTTTTTATTTTTAGTTGCATTATTGTTCTATTTAGTATTTCTAAATTCTTTTCTTCTATTTGAGCTTTAGCTTGTTCTAATGTTATTTTTTCGTCAACAAATAATTCTGCTAAAGAATTTATTAAGCCTATACTTCCTTTTTCAGAGTTACTTTGTATTGCATCTTCTATTTCTGAAACACTTATTTTTTCTTTTCTGATAATACCTGCTATTATATTATCTACTACCATTACTTCTGGTATTAGTACTAATTTTCCATCTTTTCCTTTTAATAGTCTTTGTGATATTACTAGTTTTAACAATGTTGACATTAAGTATTTTATTTGTGCTTGGTCTCTTACTTCATAAAAGTTTATTAGCCTATCTAGTGTTTCTGCACATGATTTTGTGTGTAGTGTTCCAATTACTAAGTGCCCTGATTCTGCTGTTTCTATTGCTGCTTCCATTGTTTCTCTGTCACGTATCTCTCCTACTACTATTATGTCACAATCTTCTCTTAGTGAGTTTTTTACTCCATCACTATAACATAAGCAGTCTCTTCCTCTTCCTACTTCTTTTTGTACTATCATAGATTTTTTTGATGTGTGTTTATATTCTACTGGGCTTTCCAATGTTAGTATTTTTTTATTTTGATTTTCATTTATATCGTCTATTAATGCATTTAATGTTGTTGTTTTCCCTGAGTTTGTTTTTCCTGTTACTAATATTAGTCCTTGTGGTTGGTATGTCATTCTTCTTACTATGTCTGGTACTCCTAAGGCTTCATATTTAGGTAAAGTACTTTTTATTAATCTTAGTGTAAATGTTGGTATTTCATTTGTGTATGATATATTTACTCTAAGCCTTATATCTTCAAATTCAAATGATGCATCTAGTTTTTTTGTTTCTTTAAATACTGCATCTTTATCTAAGTTTCCTCTTACAAAATAGTCATATATTTCGTATATATCATTTTCTTCTAATTCTTCTAGTTCTTCTATTGGTTTTAAGTCTCTTGAAATTCTAAGCATTGGTTTTAGTCCACATACTAGGTGTATGTCAGATGCATCTTTTTCTTTTGCTATTTTTAGCACTTGTTCTATGTTTATCATTGGTTTTCTCCCTTCAAAATTTCTTGGATTTTTTTATTATTTAAGCAATTTCTTTGAAGTACTGACGATTAATAATCGCCCATACAGCAAATTCCAAGTTTACACTTTTGGCTTCCAATTGGGTACAGTTCCTAATCTAGCCAAATTATTTTTGGCTTTTTGGCTTGTGGTTCTTCTCTATCTTGTTTCCAATTACGAACTTTCCCCACTCTACCTTTCTGCCTTGTTTTCGATTACGAACTGTGCCAAATCTTTCTAGTATAGTACTAATTTATTGTTTATTTCTTGCAGAGTTGTTACTCCGTTTAGTACTTTGCTTATTCCATCCATTATTAATGGTTTGTATTCTTGTTTCAAAGCTTCATTTTTTATTTCCATACTTGATGCATTTTTTACTATTAGTTCTTTTATTTTGTCATTTATTGTTAATACTTCAAATATTGCTATTCTATCATAAAACCCTGTATTGTTACATTTTTCACAACCTATTGTGTCATATGTTTTTTTACCTTCAAAATTTAGTTCCATTCCATATTGCTTGGCTATATTATTCATTATTTCTTTTTCTTCTTGTTTAAATTCTCTTTCATATGCACAATGCTTACATACTTTTCTTACTAATCTTTGTGATATTGATGAGGCTAGTGTGCTTGATATATCATAGTTTGATATTCCCATTTTTCTTAACCTTGTTATTACTTCTATACTGTCTATCGTATGTATTGTAGATAACACATAGTGGCCTGTTTGACCTGCTTGCATTGCTATTTCTGCTGTTTCATTATCACGTATTTCTCCTACTAGTATTATGTCTGGGTCTTGTCTTAATACTGTTCTTAATGAGTCTGAAAATGATGTTTTTGTGTCTACTTCTACTTGATTTAGCCCATCTATTCTTATTTCTACAGGGTCTTCTATTGTTGTTATATTAAGTTCTGCTTTATTTAAGTAATCTATTACACTATATAGTGTTGTTGTTTTTCCCTCTCCTGTTGGTGCTGCAATTATTGTTATACTATTTCTCTTGTCAAAGCTTGTTTTTACTAGTTTTTCGTCTTTTGGAAATCCTAAATCAAATATTTTCTTTATTCCACTGTTTTTCTTTAATAGTCTTAATACGAATTTTTCTCCATATACATTTTTTTGTGAAGATACACGAATATTATATTCTGGATATAATAGTATTCTTCCATCTTGTGCTTCTTGTTTTTCTTGGTGCATATTTGATATAGCTTTTAGCCTTCCTATTATTTGTGTTTGTTTTTCATTTTCTAATGTTATCGCTGTTATTAGCTTTCCATCTATTCTATATCTTATTCTTAAGCTGTCTTGCATTGGTTCAAAGTGAATATCACTTGCCCTTTTTTCCATTCCTGTTTTTATAATGCTATCTACTAATGCCGTTATATCACTATTGGGGTCTATTTTTTCAGAACCTACTCCTTCAATTTCATTTAGTACTTTTTCTATAATTGTTTCAAATGTTAAGTATTCAATCATTACTAAACCTTTATTTAATAATAAAAGTCTTACTGTTTCTATAATTCTTCTATTTGTGTTGTCTGCAAAGCATACTTTTATTTTGCCTGCTTCTACATCAAATGGAATTACTTTATTTTTTTTCATAATATCTAATGATATATAATCCTTTGGGTTTATTTTTATATCATTTACATTTAGTAATATTGTTCGTGCATCTAATATTTCGCCCATTGCCTCTATTAGCTTTTGCTCGTCACATAAACCTAATATATTTATTATATCAGCTAGTTTCTTTTCTGGATGTTCTTTTTTATATTCTAATGCTTTATTTATATCATTTTCTGTTATTAGATTTCTTTTTGCAAGTTCTATTCCTATTGGTTGTCTTTGTTTTCCTGCCATATCTTTTCCTCCTTTGTATATATAATATATTATACTATATTTTGACTACGTTTTATATAAAATGTAGCAATTTCCAATAATTACATATTATCAGTAATTATAATTTAAAATACCACTATTAAAATTCGCTCCTAAGTAAGTATAGATGTAAAGGCTGTAAATAGTAACTACCAATATTTTAATACATAGCTATTTTCTTTTACAAATATGTCTGAAGATTTTACTGCAAATTTTACTTTTACTATTTGTTTTATAAATCCATTTTTATCTGTTTCTTCTACTTTATCAAATGTACATATTTGTACATTATTACATATTTCTACTTTGTTTCTATATATAGATTTTTTATCAAACGTATACATTGTTCCATCTTCAAATATTATTTGATTATTTTTTATACTATATAAATCAGTATTATTTTTTACATCTTCTATAAAGTACATATTAAATTTATTAAATTCAGAAACATATTTATTTGCATCAGTTATATATTTTGTGTTTGAGTAGAAATATTTACTTATATTAGATAGTAGCCCAAGTACAATAAGAAGAACTACTATATACACTACTAAACTCGTTAAAGTTATTCCTTTTTGTGATTTCAATTTTTCTTCCTCTCTTTACATTTCTTTAATTTTCAATTTTTTAA
>CATNCV010000051.1 GCA_950096965.1 uncultured Clostridiaceae bacterium
TTTATTATTCTCTTTAAATTAAAAAAAATTCTCTTTTTTTAATTTTTTAATACTATAAAATTTGTATAATCGTACTTAAAATATTTAAATTTTTTTATATTATAGGAAAACATTTTGATCGCTTTCTCTACTCAATTTGCATTTTGGTTAATTTTATGTTATACTAATTATATATCATTAATAAATCTAAGGAGGAATTTTTATGGATAATAATCATTCTATTCGGCACTATTCTGTAATCCATTTTAATAATCTACTTGCTGGTGATGAAGAAAAGATATTGCAGATGGCTTTAAATTTTGATATTGTACCTTTAAAAAAGTCCAATACATGTTATAAATATACTTTCGAAGCTTTTTCAAAAGTACAGTTGCAGAGTTTTGAAGCAAAGTTAAAAAAATCTGGTTTCATTTTTTCATCAAAACAGTTTTCAAAGTAGAAACCTTCGTAAAACGCTAATACACAGTTGTGTTAGCGTTTTTATCATTACTTTTTATACTTTTAAGTATTTTCTTATATAAATAAAAAATATCAAATAGAAATACAAAATATATTTCTATTTGATATTTTTTTGTTTCAAATTTATATACTATATAAATTTCTATTTATTCCTCTTCATTTTCTTGTTCTTCATCTCCTAAGCTTTTTTCAAATGCTTCTGAGAATTTGCTTCTTATTTTTTCTTCTACTTCTTTTGCTATTTCTGGGTTGTCAATTAGATATTTTTTTACGTTTTCTCTTCCTTGTCCTATTCTATCACCATTATAGCTAAACCATGATCCACTTTTTTCTATTATGTCTAAGTTTACTGCTATATCTAGTATATTTCCTTCTTTTGATATTCCTTTTCCATATACTATGTCAAATTCTGCTTCTCTAAATGGTGGTGCTACTTTGTTTTTTACTACTTTTACTCTTGCTCTATTTCCTACTACTTCTCCATCTTGTTTAATGTTTTCTACTTTTCTTATATCTAAACGTACTGATGCATAATATTTTAATGCTCTACCTCCTGCTGTTGTTTCAGGGTTACCAAACATAACTCCTACTTTTTCTCTTAATTGATTTATGAATACTATTACACATTTTGATTTGTTTATTGCTCCTGCTAATTTTCTTAGTGCTTGTGACATTAACCTTGCTTGAAGACCTATATGCGAGTCTCCCATGTCTCCATCTATTTCTGCTTTTGGAACTAATGCTGCTACTGAGTCTATTACTATTACATCTAGTGCTCCACTTCTTACTAGTGCTTCTGCTATTTCTAGTGCTTGTTCTCCAGTATCTGGTTGTGATACTATTAGGTTATCTATATCTACTCCTAAATGTTTAGCATATACTGGATCTAATGCGTGTTCTGCATCTACAAATGCTGCTTCTCCTCCCATTTTTTGTGCTTCTGCTATCATATGTAACGCAAGTGTTGTTTTTCCTGAAGATTCTGGACCATATACTTCTATTATTCTTCCACGTGGAATTCCACCTATTCCTAGTGCTATGTCTAAACTTAATGCTCCTGTTGGTATTGCTTCAACATTCATTGCTTGGAATTCTCCTAGTTTCATTATTGAACCTTTTCCAAATTGTTTTTCTATTTGACCTAATGCTGCTTCTAATGCTTTCATTTTTTCTGAATTTGTGTTACTCATTTATTTTTCCTCCTAAATTTTTGTTTCGTAAACTTTTGTTTGTTTTATTATATCTTATTAAATTTTTTTGTCAAGTGTTTTTAAATTATTTTTTATATTAATTTTTGAAATGTAAGGGCGATGATGGCGTCACCCATACTACATATAAATGCAAAAGTAGATATAATGTATTTTTAGAAAATTCTTCGAAGAATGGACGATTGATAATTGCCCTTACATTCATACAAATTATTTATTAATCATTTACATCCTAGACCAACTATAAAAATTATAATAGCTGAAATAATTATTTGGTGTTATTTCTCCTGCTAAATTTTGACTTCTTACAACTGCTACCTTATTCCTATATAAACTAATAAAAGGTATATCATTATTATAAATTTCTATAATTCTATTATATTTTTCTTTTAATAAATTTTCATCTTTTATATTTTTTACATCTGTTATAATTGTGTTTAGCTCTTCATTATTATAGTTTTGTAGGTTTCCATTTCCTAAAAATGTTTCTACATTTGGTGAGTATGAATTATATACTCCTGTTAATATCATTTGATAATTTTTATTTTGTAATATGGTATCATAACTTGCTTTTGTTACTTTATTGATATTTATAGTTATTCCTATTTTTCCTAACTCCTGTTTTATAAATTCTGCTACTTTTACCCTATTTTCATTTTCTTTATTTACTGTTAAATTTAAGCTAATTCTATTTGTTCTATAATTTTCTTGTTTTTGCCATCTATTATTTTTATAAATCCAGCCATTTTCTTCTAATACTTTTTTTGCTTGCTCCTCATTATATCCTAAACTCACTTGATTTTCTTTATATAAATAATTTCCATAGTCTATTGGAAAGTTTGATGTATATTTGTTGTTATTATATACTGATGTTATAAGTGCTGTTTTATCTAGTCCATAAGCTATAGCTTTTCTTACTTCTACATTTTTTAGTATATTATCTTCACAGTTAAATGCCAAATAGTCAAATTCTCTTCCTCCATATTCACATTTTGCATAACCTATTGTTCCTATATAATTTTCTAAGTTACTATTTGAAGTTGTGAAAATATCTATGTTTCCTAGCTTAAAGCTATTATATAGTTCTCCTATTTCTGTGAATATTTTTATGTCTATTTTTTCTATTTTTGCATCTTGTTTTTCTTTATTCCACCATTTATCATTTTTTTCTAGTAATATGTTATTATCTTCTAACTTTGATATTTTGTACATTCCTGTTCCCATAGGTATTTTTGTACTTTCATAAAAGTTTTCACCTATATAATAATTATTTGATACAATTGGAAATGTTAAATTATATTCAAAAAATGTAACTGGCTTGTTTAAGTTTATTCTTATTGTATTAGTATCTAAAATTTCTATATTTTCTATAGGTTCTACATTATATGAATATATATTTTTTCCTTCTTTTAATTTTTCTATTGTAAATGCTATATCTTTTGCTACTAAGAAGCTTCCATCTTGCCATTTTTTGTTTGTATCTATTTTTATTACATATGCAGTATCTGATATTTTTGAGCATTCTGTAGCTAAGCACATTTCTAATTTATAATCTTTTGTAATATTTATTAGTGGTTCAAATATTAGCTTGTCTATATTTAGTATTTCTTTGTTATTTGACATTAATGGATTTATTGTATCATAGTTTGATACACCTAGCCTTATATCTGTTTTTTCTATTATTTCTATTCCTTTGCTTTGTTCATTTTCTTGTTCTATTGCTTTATCTTTGAAATATAGTGCATATATTGAATAAATAACTATTCCTATTGCAAATATTATAAAAATATATTTAAAGATATTTGATTTCATTTTCCCTTTTCGTATACTGTTAATATATTATTACTATACGAGTTTCTCCTTTCTTTTTAATTTAGTATAATATTTATTTTTTGAGATTTTTTTATTTATAATATAAGATTTTTCATTTTTTTTCAAGTTTTTATTTGGAAATATATTAGATTTTAATTTATAAATGATTTAAAAATTCTTCTAATTCTATATTTGCTTGCTCTAAAATGCTTTTTAATGTTCCTTTAGCTATTTCATAATGCATTGGAACGATACAAATTCTATTTATTTTTTTATTTCTATATTTTGCATGACTTCCTTTTTGTGCTACTTTATTAAATCTAAATTCTAATAGTACTTGTTTTTGGATGTTAATATTGGATATTTAAAATTCACTATACTGCCACCTTCAAAGTTGTAATTAGTACTTCTTTTGGCTCCACTGGTTCTTCTATTTCATAATATAATTCAATAGCTTCTTTTAATTTTTTTAATGATTATTCTATTGTTTTGCCTTGTGATGCCACGCTATTTTCAATACATTTTGCTACATACCATTTTTCTTCTTTTTGTATAATTACATTATATTTTATTTTCTTTATATTTCTTCATTTCTTTCTATTTTTCAGATTAAATTATTATTTTGGGTCGCTTATAATGGCGACCCTTATATTTTTATTTTCTAGATTCTACTATAATTCTAATACCTGTTCTGTCTTCACCTTCTACTTCTACTTCGGCGAAGGCTGGTATACATACTAGGTCTACTCCTGCTGGTGCTACGAATCCTCTTGCTATTGCTACTGCCTTTACTGCTTGATTTAGAGCTCCTGCTCCGATTGCTTGCATTTCTGCTTTGTTCTCCTCTTTTACTAACCCTGCTATTGCTCCTGCAATTGAATTTGGGTTTGATTTTGATGAGATTTTTAAAACTTCCATCTTTTGCCTCCTATAATTTTATTTTTATTTGAATTACAGGTATAGTTATATTACATTTTCTGGAAATTGTCTAGTACTTTTATGGAAAATTTTGGAAAAGTTTTCGTTTTTTTTCTTCTTTTTTCGTCATTTATTTAATAGATATCCTTTTTATAGATGTTGCTCTACATGTTTCGTCATTTATTTCTATTATACAGCCATTGAACATACAGTTTCCTTCTGCTAATTTATATCTTTCTGGAAGTGATGTTACAAATCTTTTTACTGATGCTTCTACATCCATTCCTATTACTGAGTTTATTGGACCTGTCATTCCTATGTCTGATATAAATGCTGTTCCATTTGTTGTAATTTCTTCGTCTGCTGTTTGTACATGTGTATGTGTTCCATATAGCGCTGTTATTCTTCCATCTAAATAATATTTCATTGCTATTTTTTCTGCTGATGCTTCTGCATGAAAGTCTACTATTATATAATCTACTTTTTCTTTTACTTCTTTTATAATATCATCTGCTTTTGTAAATGGGTTATCTGATTGAACCCCCATTTCTGTTCTTCCTATTAAGTTTATTACACATACTTTTTTATTTTTACATTCATATATATTATAGCCTTTTCCTACTACTCCTCTTGAATAATTGGCTGGTCTTAAAAGTTTTTCATCATCTATAAATGTGAATATATCTTTTTTTCCCCATGTATGGTTTCCCATTGTAATTGCATTTACATTTAACGCCTTTAAATCATTAAATATTTTTGTTGTTATCCCCATTCCTCCTGCTGAATTTTCTGCATTTACTATTACAAAATCTATATTATTTTCTTTTCTAAAGTTTGGCAAAATCTCTTTTAATTTTTTTACTCCACTTTCTCCTACTAGATCTCCTACTGCTAATATTTTCATATAATCCCTTCTTTCATGCTTATTATAATACTATAATTTGGTTTATTTGTAAATGTTTTATGAATATTTTTAAAGTCCTTCGTGTATACTTTTAATAAATATATTTTTAGGGGGTTACAAATGAATAGAAATAGAATTTATGAGATTTTGCAAAATAAAGAAATTAGGGAGATTTATTATGAGGATAAACCTGTTTGGGTTCAAGAAGTAAATAATGATGTTGCAAAGATTGGTTTTATGGATGGCAATTCTGAAATAGATGTACCTATTGCTGATTTATCAGAAGAGGCATAGTTAAGTAATAAAAATCAAATTTTCGCTATAATATAAAAGGAAAATAGTAGTTTTGTACACTACTATTTTCCTTTTGTTTTATTTAGTAGAATGTACTAAGATTCCTCCTATTATTCCACTAATTATCATTAAGATTAAAACTGAGAGAGCATAAAAAAAGTCTACATTATCATCAATAGCAATGTCTATCATTTCAGCTATGCCATTTGATATTTCATATTTTGCCTTTATTATTTCTTCGTTTCCTTTTTTACTGGTTATTTCAATTATCCCAGTGTCTGTTGTATTAGGATAATTTATACTATATCCTTCTGGAAGCTTATAGCCTGCTCCATTTTCTGCTACTTCATTTGCAACTTTATTTATCTCTTTTATCCGTTCATATGATGTTGATACTGTGCAACCTGTTAAAAACATAGCTACTACAAGGAAAGTTAAAAACAAAATTATTCTTTTTTTCATTGCTGTTCCCTCCATTTTTCATAAAACTGATTAATAAGTTGCTCTTATTATATCAGTTTTATAATTTCATTTCAATAGTTTTACATAATTTTGTATATTTTTATAAATTTTGTTAATTATATTATTAGGTGGTGATTATAATGACAAGTAAAGAACTTTTATATATTGAGGATAGTTTAGGGCATGAAAATTTTATGAAATCATGTAGTACTAAAACAGCAAGCAAACTAACAGACCCTACTCTTTCTAGTTATATAGGAAGTCTAGCTCAAAAACATACTGATTTAGCAAACAAATTCTTAAATTTATTATAGGAGGTAAGTATGGAAGATAGAGATTTAATGGAAAATGAATTATTACTTATTAAAGGTGTATGTGATTTATACCTTCATGGTACTATAGAAGCTTCTACTGCTGAAGTTCATATGGCTTTTAAGGATGCTTTAAATGAAAGCTTAGATATTCAAAATAAAATTTATAATTTAATGAAAGAAAAAGGCTGGTATCAAACAGATACTGCTGAACAAACAAAAATTGATAGTGCTAAGCAAAAATTTTTAGCACAATAAATTAAAAAAATAAAATTAAAAACGTGAAGGGGACGTTTGCAAATGCTCCATTTTGGACGCTATTTCGAAACGTCTCCTTTGCATCTAGAAAGTGAAAGATTTGGAAAGTTTTTGACACTTCCCAAATCTTTTATTTCCTTATTTCTACTCCACTTTTTTCAAGCCCTGCTATTATTTTTTCTAATATGGTATTTATTTCTTCGTCTGTTAATGTTCTATCTTGTACTCCAAATTCTAGTGAATATGCTATACTTTTTTTGTTTTCTTCAATTCCTGTTCCTGTGTATATGTCAAATACTTTGCTTGACAAAAGCATACTTCCTGCTAATTTTTTTATTTGTTTTGCTATTTCTTCTGAGGTTATATCTTTTTGTACTATTACTGCTAAGTCTTTTCTTACTACTGGGAATTTTGATATTTCTTTGTATTTCATTTTTCCTGTTTTCTTTTCTAATAGCTTACTTAAATTAATTTCTAGTACATATACATCTTCTTTTTGTGTTTCTGGATGTAGTTTTCCTATTATTCCTACTATATCATTATTTACTGAAATTAATGCTGTTTGATATGGGTGGAATTCTTGTGGTAGTTCATCTTTTATAACAAAACTGTATCTTCCATTATAACCTAAATAGTCTAATATTTCTTCTGCTATACCTTTTATATCATAAAAACTTGATTTTTCTGGTTTTAGACCTAATGTATGTTCTCCTGCTATTAATGCACATAGTTTTAAGTCTTCTCCATATTTTTCTTCTTTTTTGTAAAATCCTTTTCCTATTTCGAATATTGATACATCTTTTTGGCTACGTGCTTTGTTATATTCATATATTTTTACTAGTGATGGAATCATACTGTATCTTAAAGTATTTCTTTCTTCTGTCATTGGGTCTAATAGTTTTATTGGTTCAAAGTTGTCTTTTGTATATTTTACTACTTCTTTATCGTTTACTAGTATATATGATAGTGTTTCGTTTAGTCCTAAGTCTATCATTTTGTTTCTTATTTGCCTTAATGTTTTATTATATGAACCTTGTTTTAATGGTAGTTTTGGTAGTCTTCCTTCTATGTTATCTACTCCATATATTCTTCCAACTTCTTCTATTAAGTCTTCTGCAATTGATATATCTATTCTCCTTTTTGGAACTGATACATGCACTGTTTCTCCTTCTTTTTCATATGTAAATCCTAGTCTTCTGAATACATCTAATACTGCTTCTTGTGGCACTTCTAGCCCTAATACTTTATTTATCTTTTCAAATGTTATATCTATTTTTTTATCAGATAAGTCTGAAACATCATATTTTACTAAACCACCTACTATGGTTGCATCTGCATATTTTTCAAGTAAATTACATGACCTTTCAATTGCCATATATGTTCTATTTGGGTCTAAGCCTTTTTCAAACCTTGTACTTGCTTCACTTCTTAATATTTCTTTTGATGTTTTTCTTACTTTTACTGGGTCAAATATTGCTGATTCTATAATTATATTTTTTGTATTTTCTGTAATTTCAGTGTCATAACCACCCATTACTCCTGCTAAACCAATGGCTTTCTCTCCATTTGAAATTACTATATCTTCTGATGATAATGTTCTTTCTATTTCGTCTAATGTTGTTAATTTTTCTCCATTTTGTGCCATTCTTACTTCTATCATTCCATTTAAAGTATCTGCATCGTAGTAGTGAAGTGGTTGGCCTACTTCTAGCATTACATAGTTACTTATATCTACTACATTGTTAATTGGTCTAATTCCTGATGCCATTAGTCTATTTTTTATAAATGTTGGACTTTCTTTTATTACTACATTTTCTACTCTTTTTGCTAAGAAAATGTTACAATTTTTAGTGTTTACTTGTACTTTAAAAGTATTATTTATATCTTCATTAGTTTCTTTATGTGATAGATCTATTGGTTTAACTTGTTTATCATAAATTGCTGATATTTCATGTGCCATACCTAATATACTTAGTAAGTCTCCACGGTTTGCTGTTAGTTCAAAATCAATTACACTGTCATCCATTTGCATTAGCTTTATAGGGTCTTCTCCTACCTCAGCATTTTCTGGTAATTCGTGTATTCCTTCTTTATCTTCTGGCTTCAAAAATTTGCTATCTAAGCCTAACTCTGCTATTGCACAAAGCATTCCATTTGATTCAACACCACGAATTTTTCCTGGTTTTATTTTAAAATCTCCTGGTAAAACTGCTCCTGGAAGAGCTACTATAACTTTTAAACCTTTTCTAACATTTGGTGCTCCACATACTATTTGTAGAATTTCCTTTCCTACATTTACTTTGCATACATGTAAATGGTCAGAGTCTGAGTGCATCTCGCATTCTATTACTTCTCCTACTATTAAGTTTGTAGCATTTATGAAGTTTTCTGCTGTTTCATATTCATTTCCTGCTTTAGTCATATCTTCAGCTAACATTTTTGTATCTACATCTATATCTACATAGTCTTTGACAAAATTTGTACTTAATTTCATTTTTTTCTCTCCTTTTCCTTCCCATTGGGGACGTTTCCTTTTGGGGTATCTGTCCCTTTTGGGGTATAACGTCCCTTTTCGAATATCATTTTTTTCTTTTATATATATTTATTTTGATATTATAATAATATATTTTTAATAATTTGATAATTAATATATTATAATAATAATTGCAATTTGTAGATTATCCTTATGTTTTTATATATATTAAAATCAGAATTTAGCTTAATATATAAACTCATAAGGTGGATTATTTTTGATATCTACTATTGTTTTTCAAGTCATTCCTTAGAAGATTGGAGTACCTTAATTATTTGTGCTACTTCCCAAAAGTGACAGATACCCCATTTGTACCAGATACCCCATTAGGAAACGTCCCCCATTGGAACTTAGTCCATTCTATCAAATTGATTCAAAAACCTAACATCATTTTGATACAATAAACGTATATCTGTTATTCCATACTTAAACATTGCTAACCTATCTAGCCCTGTTCCAAATGCAAACCCTGTATATTTTTCTGGGTCGTATCCATTCATTTTTAATACATTTGGATGTACCATTCCTGAACCTAGTAACTCTATCCAACCTGTTTGCTTACATAGGTTACAGCCTTTTCCGTTTACATTTGAAACATGTTACATCTACTTCATATGATGGCTCTGTAAATGGGAAGTAACTTGGTCTGAACCTTAAATTTGTATCTTCTCCTAACATTTTTCTCATAAATACTTCTAGTGTTCCTTTTAGGTCTGCTAATGATATGTCTTTGTCTATTACTAGTCCTTCTACTTGTGCAAATTGATGTGAGTGTGTTGCGTCATCATCTCTTCTATATACTTTTCCTGGGCAAATTACTCGTATTGGTGCTTTTTCTTCATTTTCCATCATTACATGTGCTTGCACTGCTGATGTTTGTGTTCTTAGTAAGTATTCTGGGGTTACATAGAAGCTGTCTTGCATGTCTCTTGCAGGGTGACCTTGTGGTAAGTTTAGTCTTTCAAAACAGTATTCGTCTGTTTCTAATTCTGGTCCATCTACTACGTCATATCCCATTGAAACGAATAAGTCTTCTACTTCTTCTATTATTCTATTTAATGGATGCTTACTTCCTCTTTTTATTTTATTTGATGGAAGTGTTATATCTATTTTTTCTTTTTCTAATTTTTCCATCATTTCTTGTTTTTTAAATGTTTCTTCTTTTTCTTGTATTTTACTTTCTAGTTCATCTCTAACTATGTTTACTAAACTTCCTATAACTGGTCTTTCTTCTGGTGACAGTCCTCCCATTCCTCTTAGTACTGCTGTTAGTTCACCTTTTTTTCCTAAATATTTTACCCTCAAGTCATTTAGCTCTTTGGCATCTTTTACATTTGTTATTTCTTCATTTGCTTTTCTTCTAATTTCCTCGATTTGTTCTTTCATCTTTATTTTTCTCCCTTCTTTTTATATTTTAATTTTTTTAAATACTTTTGAGTAAAAGTGGTTTTGCTACGCAGGTCACACTTTCACCCTACAACGTGAAATAATTTATTATTAACTAATTACTTTTCACATTTGATATAGATGTAGGTGGTAGCTAGTAACTGACCATGCTCCAACGAATTTTCTTAAATAAAATATCAATTTTTCCTATTCAACAAAAAAACAATTCTATCCTATTACATAGGACGAATTGCTTGCATTTCGTGGTACCACCTAATTTTATTAATGTTTATTTTCATTAACCTTATTTTTCCCTTTAACGCAGAGGTTTACGCTATTTCCTACTTTTATTTTCAAAAATAGTCCTAAAAAAGTGAAATTTCTGTAATTTATGTATGAAAGGCTTTCAGCGCTTTTCACCTTTCTCTCTTTTAATACATTTTTTATTTTACATACTTTGCTTTTTTCTTGGATTTTTTATTTTACATTTTCTATTTTACTATACTTTTTGCTTTTATACAAGTGTTATATACAAAAATAGTACTTTTGTATATAATATATTTAGAAAATAAGAACCACAAAATGGTTGCCAATGAATAGTAAAAATACCCATTCCCTCATCAAAGCAGAATGGATATCTTTTTACCCTTTATGCAAATCAAGGTAAATTGTAAATTACTTACATTTTGTAAATTATTCACCATTCACTATTCATTATTCACTCTTCTCTAATTTTCCACAAGCATTGGTCCTATATTTGTTACAGTTCCTGCTCCTAATGTTAGTATTATATCATCTTTTTCTATTTTTTCTTCTAAATATTTTACTATATCTTCAAATTTTGGTATATATACTGCTTCTCTTCCTAATTCTTTTATCTTTTCTACTATATTTTCAGATGTTACTCCATATGTGTTTGTTTCTCTTGCTGCATATATATCTGTTATTATAATATTGTCAAAATTTATTAGGCTCTGTGCAAATTCATTTATGTGTTCTTTTGTTCTACTATATGTATGTGGTTGGAACACTACCCATGATTTATTGTACTCTTTTTGTTTTAAACCTAAAGCTGTTGCAGTTATTTCTGTTGGGTGATGCCCATAGTCATCATATACTGTTGCTCCTTTATATGTACCTACATATTCAAACCTTCTATGTGCTCCTGTATATTTTTTTAGTGCTGTTTTCATATTATCTTTTTCTATTCCATAATTGTGACATAATGCTATACATGCTAGTGCATTTAATACATTATGCTTTCCTGGTACTGATAACTCAAATGATGCATAAAAGCTGTTGTTATAGTATACATCAAAATATGGAAAACCATTTTTATTAAATTTTATATTTCTTGCTATAAAGTTTGCTTTTTCATTTTCTATTCCATAGCTTACTACTTTTGCATTAGTATATTTGTGTAGCTCTGCACAATATTTATTGTCTATGTTTACAACTAATAAACCATCTTCTGGTAGTAAACCTACATATTTTATAAATGCTCTGTTTATATTTTCTATATTTTTGAAGTAGTCTAAATGATCATTATCTATGTTTAGTATTATTTCTGCTTTAGGATAAAATTTTAGAAAGCTTTCAACATATTCACATGCTTCTATTATAAAGTGTTCACTGTTTCCTATTCTATAATTTCCATCTATAGCTTTTAGTGTTGCTCCTACTTGTATTGATGGATCTTTTAGTCCTTCTATAAAGCACATTGATACCATTGATGTTGTTGTTGTTTTTCCATGTGTACCAGATATACAAATTGTGTCTGTAAAAGCTTTTGTTATTTTTCCTAGGAAATCTGCTCTTTCTATTGTTTCTATTCCAAGCTCTCTTGCTTTTACAAGTTCTGGGTCATCTTGCTTTATTGCTGCTGTATATACTATTACATCTGCTTTTGCTGCCATATTTACATCATGGCCTATTACTACATGTATACCATCTAAATTTAATTTTCTTGTAACTTCTGATTCTGCCCAGTCTGAACCTGTGACTGTAAATCCCCAATGTTTCATTATTTGAGCTATTCCGCTCATACTAGTTCCACCAATTCCTATCATGTGTATATGTTTATATTTTTTTAATTCACTTATATTTGCCAAGTTCTTCCTCTCCTTTAAACGTTCTTCATGGCTATTATACAATTTAAATATATTTTTTTCAATAGATTTTGTAAAATAGCATATATTTTAAGGGTTAGAAGTTTAATTTTACTTCTAACCTTTATTATAATATTATATGTTAGTTTTTTTATAGTGTTACTAAAATTACTTTTATATTTATTTAATATATCTTAGTATTTTATAATGTAGCGTTTGCACAAAATTTACATTATATTTGGAAACTATAAAAACGAATTTATATTGTTATAGGCTCTAGCATGTTACTATGTTGTTTTCATTTGTTTTAGCATCATATCAGCAAATACTGCATAACCTGTTGTTGGGTCATTTACCAGTACATGAGTTACTGCTCCTACAAATTTTCCATTTTGTATTATTGGTGAGCCACTCATTCCTTGTATTATTCCTCCTGTTTTTTCTAATAGTTCTCTGTCTGTTACTTTTATTATCATACTTTTATTATCTTTATTATTAGCTGTATATATTTTTTGTATTTCTATTTCATAAGTTTTCTTTTTTCCCTCTTCTAATTCACATATTATTTGTGCTTTTCCTTGTTTTATTTCATTTCTTGCAAGCACCTCTATTTCATTTTGATTTATTTCTAGTCTTGTTTTGTTTGATATTTTACCAAATATTCCAAACGATGTGTTTTTAGATATATCTCCTAGTTTTGCTTCTCCTTCTATACTTCCTCTTATTTCTCCTGGATTTCCTTTTTCTCCTTTTGTTATTGATACTATATTTGAACTTACTAATTCTCCATTTGCTATTGTTACTAAACTTCCAGTGTCTATGTCTGTTATTCCATGTCCTAATGCTGCAAACATTTTACTATCTGGTTCGTAAAATGTTAGTGTTCCTACTCCTGCTGCTGCGTCACGTACCCATAAACCTAATTTGTATTCATTATCTTTTGTTTTGGCTGGCAATATATTTGTCACTTTTTCTTCATTTGTATCTTCTTTTATATATGTTATTTGTACTTCTTTACCTTGTGAACTATTTACTGTTTGTACTAAATCTTCTGTATTTAAAATTTTTTCTTTATCTATTTTTATTATTCTATCTCCTTCTTTTATTCCTGCATTTTCATATGGCTTTTCTCCTTCTATTTCAGACATTCCTACTACTAATACACCTTCTGTATATAATTTTAGCCCTATTGTATTTCCTAGTGGTATAACTGTGGTTTTTGGTATTACATTTACAGTTAAATTTGCAACATTTAAACTATCAAATAGTTTTACTCCCATATCTATTTTTCCGCATTTGTGTTAGTTTTGTTTCTTCTAAGTCAGTAGATGCTTCTATTATACTTCCATTTTTACATTCACCTATATTGGGGTTACTTGTTGCTATTTGTTTTAGTTTTATTCCCCATAAAGTTGCAAGTTCTAATTTTTCTCCTTGAAGAAGTGTTATACTTTTTGGAATTAAGGTTATATTAGCTATATATAAATAAAAAATGCCTAAAATAATTAGTATTATTGCAATTTTTAAATATTTTTTCATTATCATCATTCCTTTTCATTTTTCTATTATTTTAACCAATTTTTATTTTTTTACC
>CATNCV010000052.1 GCA_950096965.1 uncultured Clostridiaceae bacterium
GGAAATAGAAATCCTATTTTCATTTTGTTTTTCCCCCTATTATGTTTTAAATTAGTTTTATTTCTATTAATTTATTGTTCTATAATATCTAAGTTTGCTTGCCTTTTTATTTTATTTGTTGAGGTTTTTATTAGTGGTTCTTCGGTTAGTAATATTCCTCTTATTGCTTTGTATGGTGGCATTTTTTTATTAATTTCTTTTATTTTTTCAAATAATACATTATATATTTCTTCTTCTGTTTTTACTTTATATGTTTCTTGTATTATTTTTCTGTCAAATACAATTTTGACATTTATTTTTATATTTTCTTTGTCTTCTGATTGACTTTTCCCAAATATAAATGATTCTTTTACTCCTTCTATTTTGTTTACTAGGTTTTCCATTTCTTCTGGGAATATGTTTTTTCCATTTTTTAGAACTATTACACTCTTTTTTCTTCCTTTTATGAATATGTAACCATCTTTATCTATTTGAGCTAAGTCTCCTGTATAAAACCAGCCATTTTTTATTGCTTCTTTTGTGGCTTTTTTGTCATTATAGTATCCTAACATTATGTTTGGACCTTTTACTATTAGCTCTCCAATGCCTTCTTTATCTGTATCTACTACCTTCGCTTTAACGCTTGGAATAGCTTTTCCTATGCTTCCTAATTTATATTCTTTATTTGTACCAATTCCTATAACTGGAGATGTTTCTGTTAAGCCATATCCTTGTACTAGGTTTATTCCTAATAACCTATATTTTTCTTCTATTTTTTTGTCTAAGGCTGCTGCTCCACTTATAAACAGTTTTATTTTACCTCCCAGCATGTCATGTATTTCGTTGAAGAGTTTTTTTCTTTCTTCCATTGTAGGATTTTTATATTTTTCTTCTTTTTCTAGTATGTCTTGTAATCTTCCTTTTTTCTCTAAGCTTCTTCTAATTGCCATAAATAGTCTTTCGTATATGCCCGGTACACATGCCATTACTGTTATTTCGTATTCATTTAGATTATCTATAATATGTCTTATTCCATCGCAAAAGGCTATTTGTGAGCCTTTATATAGTGAGAATAGGAATCCTACTGTACATTCAAATACATGGTGGTCTGGCAATACTGAAAGTATTGTGTCTTCTTCGTTTACTTCTAATAGACTTCCTAAATCCATTAGATTTGAACATATATTTTTGTGTGAAAGTGCTACTACTTTTGAGTTTGATGTTGTTCCTGATGTGAATAGCATTATACTCATTTCTTCTGGATTTATTTTGGCATTTATAAATTTTGTATTATTGTTTTGTATTAGTTTATATCCTTTTTCTATTAATTCTTCTTGTGAGTATATTCCTTGTGTACTTATTTCTCTATCCATTGAAATTAAGTGTTTTAGTTTGTTTTTTGTACTATATTTTATTTTCTTTATTGTTTCTTCATACTTACTTGAATAAAATATTGCTTCTACTTCTGCTCTTTGTATTAATGATGATAGTTCATTTTCTGGTAATGATTTATCTAATGGTACTACTACTCCTGTTCCACATACTACTGATAAGTAAGCAATTTCCCATTCTAGTCTGTTTTCTCCAATTATTGCTATTCTTTTTCCTTGTAATCCAATATCAATTAAAGCTGTTCCTAGTGCATTTACCATTTTTCTTATTTCTTCATGTGTATATATTTTATAATTTCCTTCTGATATTTTTATTTTATATGCTGGTCTATTTTTATATAATTGTTCTGTTTTAGTTAACATGTCTTTTAAGTCTATTATTTGTAGTGTTTCATATAACTTTTCACTCATTTTTTGTACCTCTCTTTTTAATATTTTATATCATAATTTTTTTAAAATTTCTTTAGAATGAGTGGTCAGTATAATACTTCACAAGATATTAAATTTTTGTATTTTTTGTCTTTTTCTTCGTATTTTAACAAATGTACTACATTCATTTTTTTGTAACTGGTATCATTGCTGAAAATTTTATAATTGCTAATGGGGTATTTTTTCTATCATATATGAATAAAAAACAAGAATAATATTTTCTAAGCTCATTCTTCGCTAAGAAAATCTAATTCTTTCATAACTATCTTCTAAGGAAACTCACCACTATCGTGGATGGCTTTCCTTATAATATAAAAAACTAGGATTACTTTTATATTTTTGGTAATGCTCTTTATATGAATAAAGTGGAACAAAATACTTGAAATCTTGTATATTTAATACTACGCCCAAATATGGTCTACTATGCTGTGTTTGACTTTTATTATAGCTCACATGTTTTTCATATTTACTTAAGTATTTAATATAATTTTCATCAATCGTGTAAAATAATAGTTCTTGTATTTATTTCCTCTTTCTATTATAGAATACAAAAAGAGAGTACATTTTATATGTGTACCCCCTAATTTAAAACAGCTCATTTGTAAGGCTTGAGCTTTACCTAATTTCATAACGTTCTTTTTTAGGTTAGAACTTCCTATTTGTAATCATAGTAGATTACTCTTCTAGTATATTTATTATCATACTATTTTATTAATTATGTCAATACAATTTGAGTATTTCTTTATATTATTCTTCTACTTTTTCAAACATATCTTTTCCTACTCCACATAGTGGGCATGCCCAGTCTTCTGGTAGGTCTTCAAATTTTACTTTTTCTACTTCTTCGTCATATATATATCCACATACTGTACACCTATATTTCATTTTTCCTTCACCTCCCTTACATTTTTAGTATATTTTGTGCAAGCACTTTCATTTCTCCCTCGTTTTCTTTACTCATTGTTGTTTTTATATGAATTATTGGCTCTATTATTTTTATTTCTTTCATTTGTTCTAATAGTTCTTGTATATTTTTTGCAGCAGCTGGTGCCCATGAGCCATTTTCTATTATTGCTACTGTTCTGTTTTGGTAGTTTTTATGTTTTAGGTGTCTTAAGAATTTTTCCATGAATGGGAATAAGCCTGCATCATATGTTGGACAAGCTAGTATCATTTTGTTATATCTGAAGGCGTCTTCTATTACTTCTGCCATGTCTTCTCTTGCTAAGTCTGATGTTATTACTTTTTTTGCTCCCGCTTCTATTAAAATTTCTTGTAATCTTTCTATTGCTTTTTTTGTATTTCCATGTATTGAGTTATATGCTATTAATATTCCTTCATCTTCTGGTTTATAACTACTCCATATATCATATTTATTAATGTAGTAGCTTAAGTTTTCTTTTAGTATTGGTCCATGTAGTGGGCATATTGTTCTTATTTCTAAATTTGCTAGTTTTTTTAGTAATGCTTGTACCTGCATTCCATATTTTCCTACTATATTAAAGTAGTATCTTCTTGCTTCACAGGTCCAGTCTTCTTTTGTGTCTAGGCTTCCAAATTTTCCGAAGGCATCTGCTGTAAATAGTATTTTCTCTGTTTCTTCATATGTTACCATTACTTCTGGCCAGTGTACCATTGGTGCCATATAGAATTTTAGAGTGTGTTTTCCTATATTTAGTGTTTCTCCTTCTTTTACTAAAACTTGCTTATTATTTAAATCTATTTCAAAAAATTGCGGTAGCATTTTGAAAGTTAATGCATTTCCTACTATTTTCATGTTTGGATATTTTTCTGTTAGCATTTTTATACTTGATGAGTGGTCGGGCTCTAGGTGTGATACAACTAAATAGTCTATTTGTTTTCCATTTAGCTCTTTTTCTAGGTTGTTCCACCATTCTTCTTGCTTTCTTTTATCTACTGTATCCATAACTACTATTTTTTCGTCTTTTATTATATATGAATTGTATGATATTCCATTTGGTATTATATATTGGCTTTCGAATAAGTCTAGGTCTTTGTCGTTTACGCCTATGTATTTTATAGAGTCTGTTACTTGTATTTCTTCCATTTTTCTTAACATATGTTAGTTTTTAAATTAACATATTTCTCCTTTCCTTTCTATTTTGTAAGTTATATCATATATTAGTATTATTGTCAGTATTTAGTTATATATACTGATATAACTATGATACTATTTTTTGTTTTCTTCTATTGCTTTTCTGTACACCAATTTTTACAATTTTCTATACGTAGTCCATTGTCTCCGTTTTCTTTATCATAAGCAAATGATTCCAATAAATTACAAGCAAATTCTTCACATTTACCACAACATTCAATCTTTTTACTTTCACAGCATTCTTTAACTGCACATGTATCAGCCCAAAATGGTTTCTTTATATTTATGCATCTTGTATTTCATCTGGATCTAGAATATCTTTTATTGCTTCTTTTATAGATATTTCTCCTGCTAAAATATCATCTGCTAACACTTTTATTGCACATGCTTACCAACCTATACTTTGAGAATATTCGGAAACAGCATTGTTTTCTTTTAAATCTTGCTCCATCAATTCTCTACATGCTTTATCTATTTTATTACTTCTTTCTATTAATATATTTGCAATAATCCCTCTTGCTACTTTAGTTGGTATTACTTCCTTCATATAATGTTTCCCCTTTAATATATTTTAAGTTTTCATATTATAATACTAACGCTTTCTTTGGACAAAATTTTGAGCATTTACCACATTTTATACATTTATCATAGTTTATTTTGGGTGCTTCAAATTCTTTTTGTGTTAATGCTCCCACTGGGCAAACTTGCACTGCGGGGCATTTATGATTTTGTGGGCAATTTTCTACTATTATTTTTAATTTGTTTTCCATATATTTTTCTCCTATATATTACTATTTTATTTTTTAATTATATTGTTTCATTAGCATATTATCATAAAAATAGATAATTAGCAATGCTAACTATCTGTTTTATATTTTTTTTGTTTCATGCCTTAGTTGTTATATTTTTGTATGGTTTCTTCTTTATAAATTTCCCCTACAAATTGCCATGTATGACCATCGTCTTTTGATTCATATTTTGCTCTTGTTAGTCCATGGTTGTACCCACCTTCATATCCTCCTGAGGCTAATACTGTTAGTGTTCCGTCGCTTTCTTTTGTTGGCAAGTAGAAATAGTCGTAGCAGTTTCGCCATTCTTCTTCTCCTGGGTCTGATAGTGTGAATTCTCCTTTTGGGAAGTTTATTTTTGTGAATGTTTTTCCTGAGTCGTATGTTACTAGTAAGTCTGCTTTTGCACAGTATATTGTTTCTGGATTTTCTAAAAAACCTAAACCATTTTCATAGAATTTTATTTTGCTTGCTGCTGTTATTGTAAGTTTATTTACTTCTGTAGCTTTTGTTCCTTTATCAGTTATTTTCGTAATAGCCCATACTTGCATTCCAGGAAATTGATCCAGTACTTCTACTGTATATCTTTCATTTTCACTTATGCTCTCATCATATAAGTAACGTTTAGCTTCTTTTAATTTTTCATTTTCTTCTTGTATTTGATTTATCTGTTCTTCTATTTGCTTTGTTAGTTCTTCTTTATTAACATTTTTTTGTTTTACTTTCCACCTTGATATATTAAATTCTTGCCATTTCATTTCTTTATTATTATTTATAATATGCAATAATGTCTTTTCTATTTTTACTTTTTTGTCGCTTTCTATATTTTCTTTTAATTTTTCTTCTAGCATTTTATAACTATCCTCGGTTGCTATTTTTTGTATATATACATAGTCGGTAGGTACCTTAGTAGCCTTTCTACTTATGTTTTTGCTTATTATTATTTTTTCTATATTTATAAAGTTTATTAGACAATATACACTTAACACTATTATAAATGCTGTTTTTATAAAATCAAATTTTTCATTAAATATGTATATTGTTGTTGGTACAAATATTGCAAGTTCGGTTAGTAATATTATATATACAAAGGTTCTTAGGTAGGTTAAACCATATTCCATTTCATACATATGCATTCTAAACATAGAAGATAGTACTATAATTATTGTAAATATTACTAAAAATATGTTTAATACTTTTATTATCTTTTCTTTTTTGCTATTAAATTTGTTTGACAGTAATATTATTGCAAAGTTAATGAATGATACAAACATTAGCTGGAAGAAACCTGTTCTTGCATATGTTGCATAGTCTATGTTTACATTTATTCTTGCAAATAGTGAACTTATCTGTATGTAGCAAAATACTACATATACTAAGTTTAATGCTATTAAAAGTAGTTTTAGTGTAAATTCATATTTATCACTTATATTTCCTATTTCTTTTGGCTCTTTATGTTTTTGATTTTGCAGTTTTAATATGAAGCTTAATACTAAAAAGTATACTGCTAATATTATTGCAATTCTTATTATTGTGTTTACTATATTTTTTATATTTAAGTTTGTTATTATTTTTCCTATTCCTGAAAACATTTCTGCAAATATACTATCTGCTGAAGCTAGTAATATTATTACTACTCCTACTACTGCGAGTACTATTAGTATAGATGTTGTTAATTTTTTTATATCTACTTTCCTTATCCCATTACTATCTTTTATATGTGACTTTGCATTTTCTTTTGTGTACTCTATTACTTCATTTACAGTTTCTAATGAGTCTACTGATATTCTAAATGCTGTATATAAATGTTTACTAAAGTATCCTTTTTTATTTGTTGTAATTGCATACATTAGTATATTAAGCACAATTATTATAATTATGTTTGACACATAGAATACTTTACTTGCAAATATGAAATATGTACTACTTAGTAATATTATTGGTATTAACAATAATAAACCGTTTTTATTTATTATTTTATTTTTTCTATTTATTATATATAGCAATATTCCATTTAATACTATTTCAAATATAATCATTGAAATTCCTATTTCTTTGCCATAAAATAAAATTGATTGACTTATGGCTACCCCTATACTTCCTATAATTTCCATAATAATTATTCTCCTTTACCTTTTTTATAATCTAATATATCTCCTGGCTTACATTCTAAAACTTCACATATTTTTTCTAGTGTTGAAAACCTTATTGCTTTTGCTTTATTTGTTTTTAGTATTGAAAGATTTGCAGGAGTAATTTCAACTTTTTCTGCTAGTTCACCTGATGACATTTTTCTTTTTGCTAACATTACATCTACGTTAACTATTATTGGCATTTTTATTGTTCCTCCTTATCCTATACTGTTAAATCATTTTCTTCTTTATACTCTATTGCTTTTTTGTATATTTCGTTTAATATTTTTATTCCTATTCCTAAAAGTATAAATGCTATAGCGAATGTTCCTAAAAGTAATGAACATAGTATTGTTACTTCTATATTGATTGCTAATGATTTTATATAATACATTAGGCTAAGCATTATAATAAAATATAATATTCCTATTATAATTGCTGAAATAGATATTTTGTTTAAATGTTTACTATTTGTATTATCAAATAATTTATTTTCTTTTAAGTTTTTAAATATTTTTATGAATTTTGAAATTATATATAGTGCTACTAGACCTGTTGCTAAGAATATTCCTAGTGCTACTGTAAGTGATATTGGCTGTAATATATTAGTTATGCTTTGCCTTGAAAATTCTGATATTGCTACTGTTATGAATATTGCTAATACTACAAAATCTATTAATGCTATTATTATAAATACTGCTTCTAAACCATGTTCTACCTTTGATGATAAACTTTTTTCTCCTAATATTTTCATTATTTTTCCTCCTCTTGTTGTGGTTAGTATATATTATTTATTTTTTGTTTGTCAATACTTTTTTATTGTTTTTCGATATTTATTAAATGCAAATAAAGCGAGGATTTCCCCGCTTCATTGTGAAAAACTAACTACTCAAGTTCTTCCAAAATGCATTTTTCAAATTTTTCATACATTTTACCACACAAAAAGGACTAGAATATTCTTTATTTTATGTAGTTTTCTTCTAATAATATGTTTTTCATTTCAATTATATTATAAAATGGAACATTTATCCCTTCTTCTGCAAGTCTTACTACTCTTAATGCAATAGTTATAATCTCATTTCTTACTATTCTTGGAATTTCTACATCTATATTTGAATTTATATACTTTTCAGCTATATATTTTTCTGTTATCGGAAATATATTTTGTATTAAAAATACTGCCTTTTTTCCTAGTACATTTCCAAAAACAAAATTATAAACTGGTCGATTTCCAACTTTTGATTTTTTATTGTCATAAATTTTTTTATATTTTTCATATTTAGTTGATATTGGAACAAACCATATTATATTTTTATCTTTTCTGTCTTTAAAACAAAAATAACAAGGTCTTTTATTACCATTCTCTTTATTTTCTATTAGTTTATATTTTTTAAACACATCAAAGAACTCATCTTTTATAAAATAAAATTTTCCATCTTCTATTAACATTGTTTTTACTCCTTTTTATGGAAATATGGGATCTAAATTAATTTTATAGACCCCATACTTTACTATAATTAACATTTTTTCACCTGCACATTTATATCTCGCAAGCAGGGTTGCGGTTCACATTTTTTCACCTATCCATTTATTCGACGCAAATAGGGTTGCGACTCACATTTTTTAATTATAGTAGATATTAAATATCCACTACTATTGTATTTATTATATAACCATTTTATTCATTATGTCAATACTTTTTGTGGTTTTTCTATTTTTTTATAACCATCACTTACAATAATTATAGAAAAATTAAAGTTATAAAACACAAATAAAGCGAGGATTTCCCCGCTTTATTGTGTAAAACTAACTAGTCAATTTCAAAAATCCACTTTTTGAAATTTCCATGCATTCTACTTGCTACGCCAAATATATTACCTACTACTGTATTTCTTCTTTCTTTAAACAAGTTACTTGCTATCATCAGTATGCAATAAAGGTATTCAGATACATACACACCAATTTTTAACTTGTCATCTGCTGGAGCATCGTTAAAAGGTATTGGTAAGGATAATCCTCCTTCGTCATTCATTTTAGTTTTATCTAAATACTCTTTTAATAATTCAATGTTACCATTACTGCCATTATTATTAATCTCTTGGTCAATATATGCACTCATCTCCCGACAATCGTGTAGTAAAATCCAAAACATTTCGTTAGCTCTCATTTCTTTTCCTCCTCTTCACTATGTTCGGAGGATTTCCCTCCGATTTTTTTAAGTATCTTTGGGAACAAAATTTTCCTATATATTATATAATAGCATACTTTACATAAAAATGCAACTATTTTTCATATTTTTTCAAACGTATCACTTTCGTTGCTACTTTTTTCACAAATGCTTCGTCATGTTCTACAAATATAAGTGTTGGTTTATATTTTAGTATTGCTTCTTCTATTTGTATTCTTGTTAGAATATCTATGTAGTTTAGTGGCTCGTCCCATATATAAATGTTTGCGGGTTCTGATATGCTTTTTGCTATTAGTACTTTTTTCTTTTGTCCTTCACTCATTTTGCTTATGTCGCTTTCAAATTCTGAATTTGTAAAACCCATTTTTGATAGCATTGCTTTAAATATACTTTCTTCTATTTTGCTCTGCCTTGCATATTCTTTTAGTGTTCCTTTTAGGTGTTCTGTGCTTTGTGATACATATGATATTTTTATGTCATTTACTTTTTTAAAATTTCCTGTATAGTTTATTTTTTCTCCTAGTATAAGTTTTAGTATGCTTGATTTTCCTGCACCGTTTTTGCCTGTTATTGCAATTCTATCTCCGTTTTCTATTTCAAATGATACTTTATCAAATATAGTTTTTTTGTTATATTCTATTTGCAAATTATTAGCTACTATTAATGGGCTTTTTCTACTTTCTAATGGTGTTATTTTTAAAGCATCTGCTTTTTCTATATTGTGTAATAATGTAGATTTTTGCTGTATTGTTTTTTCAATTCTTTTTTCCATTACTTTAGCTTTTTTCATCATTTTTGCGGATTGATGTCCTATATATCCTCTATCTACAAATTCGCTAGATTTATTATTATATTTAGTTTTTTCTATTTTGTCTGACCATTTTGCTGTATTTTTTGAGGCTTTTTCTAACCTATTTATATCTTTTGTTAATCTTTCATTTTGAGTTTGCTCAAAGTTATCTTGAGCTTCTTTATTTTCCTTCCATGAAGTGAAGTTTCCCTTTTGTATATCTATATTTGTATTGTTTATAGAAATAATATGGTCTACTACTTTATCTAGAAAATCCCTATCATGTGACACTAATATGAAACTTCTTTTGTTTTTTAAGTATTCTACTAAATTTTCTTTTGTTTCACTATCTAAATGATTTGTGGGTTCATCTATAAGTAAAAAGTTTTCTCCTTTTAGAAATAAACTTATTAAAAGTATTTTTATTTGTTCTCCACCACTTAACGAGCAAAAATTTCTATAAAGAATTTCTGCATTTGTGTTTAGTAAGTTTAATTCTTTTATAATTTCCCAGTCTTGTACATTTGGCGCAATTTCATTAACTATCTCTATTGCCATTTTTTCTTTATTTTTTACTTCAAAAGGGAAGTAATCAAATTCTACATTTTTTGATATTATTCCTTTGTATTCATACTCACCTAATAATAGTTTTAAAAAAGTAGTTTTTCCCTTGCCATTTCTACCTATTAGTCCTAGTTTCCAGTCTGTATCTATGTTAAATGATACATTTTCAAATACATTGTTTATACTTCCTTCATAGCCAAATGTTAAATTATTTACATTTATTAATGACATATTTTCTCCTTATTTATTTTATTTTTAATCCTAATAAATACATTAAATCTAATGATTGAAACTCATTTATTATTGCTCCTTTTATATCTTCTATTGATATTGCTATTCCTTCAATTATACTATCTGATAAATCTACTGCCTTTAGACTTGTTTTGAAAAATTGTGTTCTTGTCAGATCCGCTTCTTTTAATATTATATTTTTTGTTTCATTTTCATTAAAACAGCTATTTCTTAGCATTGTATTTTTAAATAGAATATTTTTCATACTTGACATTGATATATTAGTATAATTCATATTTGTATCTATAAAGCCTATATCATATAAGCCACTTTCAATAAAGTTACAGCCTGTTAACTTGCAGTTATTAAATTCACATCTTATAAAACTACAATTATCAAAAGAAGTGTTTGAAAAATTACAATTATTAAACTGTATATCTATAAAAGTATTTTTTTCTAAATTACTATTTATAATTTCTGTATTGTTTATTATTGTTTTTTTAATTGTTATGTCTGTAAGTTCTATTTCTTCTTTTTTATAGTCTTCAATAAGAATATTTTCAATTTCATCATCTTTTTGTATTTCTACTATTAAATTTTCTATTTTATTTAAATTTTCTAATAGTATTTTTTGTGGTTTTAGTATATACATTATTTTACTCCAATCTATTTGATTTTTTAGAATTATTTTAGGAATATATCATCATTTATTTTTAATACCATTCTTCTATAATGAGTTTTAAAACCTAGTCTTTCATATAAGTCTCTTGCTATATTTTCTCCCATTACTTCTAATGACATATCTTTATTTTGCTTTTTTGCCATATCTATTATTTGATTTAATGCTATTGTTCCTATTCCCTTATTTCTATATTTTTCATCTATATAAAATCTATATAAATATAGTTCTTTTGGATAGTTCTTTATTCCTATAAAACCTACCATTTGATTCTTAAACATAATTTTATAATATTCTTCATTTTCTTTGAAAGTAAGTTCTTCTGGTTTTATAATTCTTAATTGATATATTGGGTCTACTGTATTGTGGTGTTTCCATTCCTCTATAATCCATTTTCTAAAATAGTCATTTTCTTCTTTTTCTAGTGTTACTTCTAGTTTTTCCATTTTTTCTCCTTTTTTGTGTTCTTTTATAGCCATAATATCATAAGAAACAAAAAAATCATAGACTTATATTATATAAAATCTATAATTTTTTTGTTTTTTGATAAATCATTTTATTATTATATTGAAATTGTTGCTATTTTACTTTTATTACTTGTTCATAATAGTGTGATATATCTTTTACTTTTTCTTCTTAATATTGCCGCATCTTTGACATTTCCAATATTTAGGTAGTGGATCTGCTAAAAGGGCTAAACCTAATGAAAATATGGTAAGTGCTACATAATCACCGTTTGCAACTTGTTTGCCTACATAAATATGGTTTGTATTGCATTCACATTTTTTGCAAAAGTCAACTCTTATTTTCCCCATAGATTTTTCTCCTTCTATTATGAATTATAGGTTGTTTGGTTTCTAATTTTTTTACCTGCATATTGATAATATAATTTGGTTGTTTTATCCTTAATTTTCTCCTCCTAACTATAACAATTGTTTTTAGTTATTTTTTACTTTCTTAATAATATTAAATATATTATCATATTTTATGTATATTAGCAACCTTTTTTTTAATTTTATACATTTTTTACACTTTTTTAACTTTTTAATGACATTTTTGTAAAAATATGGTAGAATTTATCAAAAAGAGGTTAGTAAATTATGGTAAATGTTTTGATTGTAGATGATAACATTCATTATGTAAAAAATTTAATAAATTTTGTAATTGGAAAAGACTCTAATATAAAGATTGCAAACATTGCTTCTAATGGTTTAGAAGCTTTAGATATAATAAAAAAGAATTCTAATATTGACTTAATCCTGTTAGATTTAAAAATGCCTAAGCTAAATGGTATTGAAGTAATAAATAGAATTAGCAATATGAGTTTAGACAATTTTCCTGATATAATTGTAATTTCAGGTGAAAATAGCTTGATTAATAAACTTGCTAGTAACCCCCTTGTAATAGATTTTATCAACAAGACCGATGATATGCTTAGTATATATTCAAAACTTAAGGATTATGAAGAAAAGCAAAATTATATACATATAAAAAATGACTTATCTAAAAAGATACTTTCTGAATTAATTTCTATTGGATACAACCTTGCTCACATTGGTACTCAATATATAAAAGATTGTATTTTGGTTATTTATGAAAATAAAAACCCTTCACTTACTAATAATCTTGAAAGCTATGTATATAAAGAAGTTGCATGTATGCACAATGTTTCATTTCAAAAAGTAAAAACTAATATTGCAAAGGCTACTGATTTTATGTATGCTGAATGTAGTATGGATATATTAAAAGATTATTTTCATTTTAATGATGTAAAGAAAAAACCTACTCCAAAGAAGGTTATTTCGACTATTTTTAATAAATTATGATTGTTGAAATTTATTTATAATAATTATATTATTTTTTTATGATTAAAACCAAAAGAATATACTTTATTAGTAAGTTCTTTTGGTTTTAATTATGATAAATATATTTTATAAAAAGGTCTTCTATTAAATTTAATATCGATATATAAATATCATTTTTTCACACATTATATTTGTAATATCTCCTGTATTCGTTTGTATACATATATTAATAAATTTAGATTTACTCTTTTCAAATTTTATTTTGTGTGACACTTTTTCTTGTTCTTTTTCAACTTTGTAATTTATATATTTATCTATATCATCATCATTTCCTAGGTATATTCCTAATATTCTATTTTCTTCTCCTCCCCATAAATCTAATCTATTACATTCAAAATGGATCTATGTCAAGTTTTTGGACACTTTTTTTGAGAATTTTTTTATATTTTTGTTAGTGTCTTGTTATACTAACATATTTTTTGATTTTCTAGTTCATATGGTATTTTATAACCTATAGATGAAT
>CATNCV010000053.1 GCA_950096965.1 uncultured Clostridiaceae bacterium
ATATTTCTACATCATATCCCCAAGGATCTCTTATATCTATATCTTTTCCATTATTATCAAGTTCAGCATACTCTTTTATTGTATATACTTTTCCTTCTAAATTTGGATACATATATATTACAGCATCTTTATGAGATTTAGTTGCACATAGTATAATATCCATTTTGTCTATTTTAGAATTTCTTATATTAGTAGCTCTATGACTTGATATATCTATGTCGTAATTTCTTGCTACATATATTGCATTATAAGTGGCATTGTCTCCATCTTCTGCATATATTCCACTAGAGTATACTTCTAAGTCTAGCTTTTTATCTATTGCAATCTTTTTTAATATTCCTTCTGCCATGGCACTTCTACATATATTTCCTGTACAAACAAACATAACTTTCATTGTTATTTACCTCCCCTAATAAAATTAGTATATTCTATATTTGTCATTCTATCAAGTTTATTATAAAAATATGTATGTATTATACACTCTCCTTACACTTTATACTTTTAAAATATTTCATACTAATACAAAAAGGTAGAAGCTATTTAATAAAATGCTCCTACCTTTTTGTTATTTATTATCTTATTCTATACCTAAAGCTTTTTTAGCTCTTTTTTGCTTGGATTCATTTGTTTCTATAAATCCAAATTTCTCTAAATGCTTTGTTAAGTACCAAAGAGATAAATCATCTCCTTCTTTTAACTCACATTCTAACATGTTACCTTTTTCCTTTTTTCCTTTATATTCATATTCTGAAAAATCGCAACTCAACTCAATTACGCTACCTTGCATACTTATTAATGTCTTTACCCTAGTTGTATTTATCTTTACACCTTCTTCTACCATTAGCTGTTCTTCTATTTCAAATTTTTTACTTTCAAATAGAGATGTTGCTAAGTCGAGAAATTCATCTACACTACTTATATTTTTGTATTCATATTCTTCCCTTTTTGTAATGGATGTTCCATCATTTGTGGGAATTTTGATATAATATGATTCACTCTTTTTTGTTTTTCGATGTCGCATTGCTACACCACTTGGTATTTTGGATTTTGGGTTATAATATAAATCTTCATTCTTTACCATATTCCAATTTCCAATAACTTCTATACCTTTAATAGTAGAAAGTATATTATCTTTAATATTCCCCAATACTCCAAAAGTTTGCATATTATTTGGAAATATAAACTTCTTTTCTATTTCTACTGGATTGTCCTCAAATAAAGCTTTTATATCTTCTATTTCTTTTTGTGTGAGATTGTATACCTCATCTACATCTACCATTACATAGCTAAAGTTAATTGATAACTGTGTTATTTTCAAGCTGACTTCTGTTATATCTTTTACAACACCATCATCATCTTTTATATATACCTTATTCTTTTTAGGGTCATATATTGTTGCTTTCTTTTTAGTTACACTTATCATATCTCTTCTTTTGGTTACTGAATACAACCTCTTTATAAAGTGTTCATATTCCTTATCATTTTTGAATTTCTTAAAGAGTATATTATCTCTTTTTCCTGCTAAAATAACCTCTGCAAGCCTATATAATACACTTCCTTTTTCTCCATTTAGCAGAACTTTCCTTATTTCGGAAAGCATTTCAAATTCCATAACAGATGTTACATATTCATCCGACCACTTTGCTTGTTTTTTGTATTGCTTTAATGCCATTTCTATTAAAGTGGAATCTGGATCATAGTAGATATAATCATATTGGTCAAACCTTGTGAGTAACATATTTTCTATTGTAGATATAGCACCTCTTTCAAATCCTACAGTAGGACTATCATTTAATAACACTATTGTGATATAAGAAAAGATATTGGTAAAATCTATTTTTTCTCCAAATGTCATATATCTATCAGCCATTATATATTCCATACGGTCACAATCTATTGTGCCAATTAACAAGCTTCTAAATATAAAAAGTATGTCTAAATTGCCATCTACTTCTTTTTCAGGCCCTTTTTTCTTTATATTTACATTATCTCTGTATATAGCTATAACTTTAGATGTAATATCATAACCAAAAATGTTATTAATTTCTTTGGAATACTTTTCAAATAATTCTATTGTTCTCTCTTCATGTGTTTTTTCTCCTCTTTCTTCCAGTGAATGAGAAAATGCTATATGGCCTAAGTCATGTCCCAAAGCTGCAAGTTCTAGTATTTCCTGCTCTTTTGCTGTAATTGTAAAGTATTTTTTGAACTTTTTTTCGCAAACATCTAAAAGTTTTGATGTTAAATACATAACTCCTACTGAATGCATAAACCTATTATGCCTAGCATTTAGTAATTCTTTCGACAGTACCTTTGTTCCCAGCTGGATTTTAAACCTAAGTTCATAGAATGGTGTTAATTCTGCTACTTTAGCAAACTTTTCATTTAGCCGTATTTCTCCTAAAAGTGGGTGTCTTACTGTTACTACATTCTGTTTTAGCATAATTTTTTCCTCCTTGTGTTGAGTGTTTATTTGTTAAAAATATAGTAGTATTATACATAATTCCGTCTATTATGTCAATTGTTTTTAAAGCAATTGCTAAAAAACTATTAACTATTTATTTGATTTTCCCTATATTACAATAAAAGATGTAAAAAAAGTGTGGCATGCTTTTTTTACATCTCTTCTATACTTTATTCTTCTTCACCTTTTAATCGTTCTGCTCTATCTGCTGCTATTAAGTTATCTATCATTTCATCCAAATTTCCATTTAGGAAGTCTTCAAATTGGTATACATTCATTCCTATTCTGTGGTCTGTTATACGACCTTGTGGGTAATTGTAGGTACGTATTTTTTCACTTCTGTCTCCGCTTCCTACTTGACTTTTTCTTTCATTTGCAATTTCACTATCACGTTTTTGTTTTTCTATTTCATATAGTCTTGAACGTAGTAAGCGCATTGCATATTCTCTGTTTTGTACTTGTGAACGCTCTGTTTGACATTCTGCTACTATTCCTGTTGGTACATGTATTAATCTTACTGCTGATGATGTCTTATTTACGTGTTGTCCACCAGCACCGTGATGCTCTATATACTTCTAGTTTTATATCTGCTGGGTTTATATCTATTTCTACATCTGCTACTTCTGGAAGTACTGCTACTGTTGCTGTTGATGTATGTATTCTACCACTACTTTCTGTGTCTGGCACACGTTGAACTCTATGTACTCCACTTTCGAACTTTAGCCTACTATATGCACCTTTTCCTGTAATCATAAATGATACTTCTTTATAACCACCAAGCCCTGTTTCATTTTCGTTTACTACTTCTAATTTCCAATGTTTCTTTTCTGCATACATTGTGTACATTCTAAATAGAGTTCCTGCAAATAAAGCTGCTTCTTCTCCTCCTGCTCCGCCACGTATTTCACATATAACGTTTTTTTCATCATCTGGATCTTTTGGTATTAATAATATTTTTAGTTCTTCTTCTAATTTTGGCATAAGCTCTTTATTATTTAACATTTCTTCTTCTGCTAAATCTTTCATTTCTGGGTCGTTCATCATTTCTTTTGCTTCTTCAAAGCTTTCCTTTGCTTTTTTATATTCTCTATATTTTTGTACAATTGGTTCTATTTCTGCGTGTTCCTTCATGTACTCTCTCCACTCATTAGTTCTTGATATTACTTCTGGATCACTGATTTTTTGTGTTAATTCTTCATATCTCTTCTCTACTGTTTCTAACTTATCAAACATAAAAATTCTCCTTTTTTTATTTTACTTTGGTATTATACTATATTTTTTTAATTTATTCAAGAGAAAACCCACTCTTTCTATTCAGAAAAAGTGGGTTTTTATCTTATTTCTTACTCCATGTTCATATTGAATCATAGCTTTTATGCGAACTGTAGCTGGGATATTCTTACTAGATATATCATTAAGTCTACCACATTCTGTACATTTAAATCTTTATTTGTTGGTGTGATATTTTTATTTTCACTCTCCATTTATATCACATCCTTTTATTTATATTTAGTACAAATTATTTATAGTTCAATTTTTCTATATTGCAAGTTTAATTTTTCTAATATTTCCCTTTCTCTATTTGTGCAAGTTAGTATTATTATTTGATTATTTTTAAATTCTTCACTTATATATTTTAATATGTTTGTTAGCCTTGCTTCGTCATAGTATGCAAATGCTTCATCTAGTATTATTGGCATTTTTTCTTCTGATAGTTCTTTTATTGCTCCTAGCCTTAATGATATGTATAGCTGGTCTATTGTTCCGTATGCTTAGTTTTTCGCTTGAGATATATTCTCCGTTTTCTTTTTCTACTATTATTCCTTCTTCATCATTTATTCTAACATTTTTGTATTTTCCATCTGATATTTCTTCTATATTTTTTGATAAATTTTTTGTGAATTTTGGTGTTACATTTTCTTTCATTTTTGTGTATGCAATTTCTAATATTTGTTTTGCAAGTTCCATTGAACTATTTAGTTTTAATAAGTTTTGCTCTTTTTCATTTAGCTCTTGCAATTCTTCTTCCATTTGGGCTAACTTTTCTAGTTTTGGTAAAATGCTAATTTTATCTATTTCTAGTGAATGAATTTCTAATTTGTTTTTATTAATACTATTTTGTATATTTTCTAGCTCAAAAGATATATTATTTACATTTATTTCCTCTAATTTATATTTGTTTTTTATTTGGTTTCTTTCATTTTCTATTTGCTTTTTTAATACATCTTCTGCATTTTTTATTGCTTTTGCTTGTTCATCACTGTTTTTAATTAATAAATCTATTTGTGTATTTATTTTGTCTATATTTATCTGAATTTCTTGCTTTTCATTATTTGCTTTACTTATTTGTTTTTCTATATTTTTGTTTTGCTTTGCTATTTTTTTTATATTAATAATATTAGATATAATAAGAACTAATGCGCCTATTATGAATATTGTTATCATAGCAATTAATGCAATAGTATTATTTTTTAATATTATTGCTAATATAACAGTTATTATCATTATTGCTATATATATAATGTTTTGTGACTTGTTTGTTTTTTTATTCTCTCTATTTGGTACTTTTATTTTATTTATTTCGTTTTCTAATTGTTTTCTATTTAATTTTAATTTTTCTATTTTTTCATTATTTTCATTTAATATATTTTCATTTAATACTATTTTTTGCTTTTCTATTTTCTCTGTTTCTTCTATTGTTTTTAGTTCTTTTACTAATTTTAATTTTTCTTCATCTTGTTTTATTTTCTCTTCTAATTGTTGTTTTATTTCTTCTATTTCATATTGTTTTTCTTTGTATTCTTCTAATTCTCCTATTTCATCTTGAAGTTTAAATTGTTCTTGTTTTATAATATTTATTGGTCTTCCTTGGCTTCTTATTGTTCCTATTTCTTCTACTTGCCTTTTATTTATTTTTTCTATTGCTTTTTTGTATGAAACATTATCTTCCCCTGTTCCTGCTAAGTTTGCTAGTTTTTGAAGTAATGTGTTTTGTTCTTGTTTTCCTAATCTTACTTCTTGTTGCATTGATACTAAGGTTGATATAAATGTTGCTTCATCTATTTTTGTTTGTTCTGTAAAGAATTGATTACCATTGTTTTTGTCTATTGTAAATTCCTTTGAAATATCGTTTAATTCTTCATCATATATTTTAGGATTTTTTTTATTGAAATCTCTAAATACTTCATATTTTTTACCATTATCTAATGTATATGTTAATTTGCCTGAGAATTCTTCTGTTTTCCATGGCTTATACCTATCATAATCGGAAAATTCCTTTCCTCTTTTATTTTTAGAAATTCCATATAAACTATCCACAATGAATTTAAGAAGTGTGGATTTCCCCGTTTCATTTTTTCCATATACTATGTTTATATTTTCTGAAAGTTCTATTTCTTTGTTTTCTATGTTTCCAAATGCATTTATTTGTAATTTGTTAATTTTCATTTTTTCACCTTTCTATCATATGCACCACCTCCATTCTATGTAGGTGGATTGTCCACATTCTGCTCTCCAAATTTCAGTTTTATTATATATGCTAAAATAGAAAAAGTCAACTTATTTTAAACATTTGTTTGAAATAAGTTGTATAAAAAGAGCATTAATTAAAATGCTCTTTCATATTGTTTTTTGTTATATTCTATCTATTCTTTGTAATGAATGATATGAGACCATCTATCACAACCTTTTTCTTTTAGTCCACCACAGCATTCAGTATTACATGTTTTACAGCTACGTCCTAATAATTCTATTAGTTCTTTTTCTTTCTGACTAATTTCATACTCTTTGTCTTGATTCGATTTGTAATATGCAATAACATCTTCATATGTTTCTGTTGTATATATTTTTTGTTCAACTCGTGTTCTATTAATTATAGGATGATTTGTAATTTTAAATCCCATTTCGTAATATTGAATACCTTCACTATTTACTCTATAACTTCCATATCCTTCTGGTTTGTCATAATCAGATATTAGTAATTCTCTATTCTCAATATCATACGCCATAAGATATCGAAATTTATTATATCCTATTTCATCGTTATTTCTTATACGTGGTAATCTTTCATTTAAGTAACCTGATTTAATCTGTTTTTGCATAGTAGTGTACTCTTCTTCGGTTACATGGCAAACCCTTATTGGTATTGCACTCCGATATGTCTGCTCAACGTAATCATACAAAGACATATTTACTTCTTTGTCATAGTCTTCATACATAACAATTATCCTTTTCATACTTTTTTCCTCCTTGTCAATTGACTATTGTTATTAGTTACTTGGTATTTCTTATTGGATATATGTAATTATAAATTTTAATGAATTTTATCATATTTTTATGTTATTTTCAAGTTTCTTTAGCAATTTATGTTAAATTTTCGAGTTCTTTTTTGTATTAGTATTCTTTTCCGCTTTGGGGACAGTTCCTAATCTATCCAGATTATTTTTGTTTGCACCTTGTGTTTCTTATCTATCTTGTTTCCGATTAGGAACCGTCCCCAATACTACGATAATGCTTCTATTCCTATTTCTATTGCTTTTTCTATTACTTCTTTATCTATGTTTTCGTCTTCTAATTTGTTTAGCATTTCACTTGCAAATATTCCTTTTAGTGTTGTTGTGTTTGCAATCTTGTTTAGGTCGTAGCCTATTTTTGTTTTGTTTTTTAGTTTTATAATATTTCTGGTTTCTATTTGTTTATATAACTTATATGTATTTATTTCGAAGTTTCTATTTCCTACTAATATAATTTTATATAGGTCTTTTTCGTTTAATTCTAGCCCTTCTATTTTTTCTAGTAGTTCTTCTGGTTCATTTATGTTAGTAATGTCTATTTGTATTTCTTTAAATTCTTTCTCATCTAATTTTACAAATTCTACTTCTATTTTTTTGTTTTCTATATTTCCTACTATCATTCCGTGTTCACCTAGTTCGTCAAACCCTAAGGAAATTGGTGAACCTGGGTAAATTATATTTGTATTTTCTTTAGTTAAATTTATTTTATGTATATGTCCTAGAGCTACATAATTAAAGTTTAACTGTTTTAGTTTACTACTAGATATTGTATTATAGTCTCTTTGGTCATCATACCCACCATCTAAGCTTGCATGTGTAATTAAAATGTTTAACTTTTCTTTATTTTCTATATTTATTTCTTCTAATTTTGATTCTTTTAAATAGAAGTCTTCAAAGCCATAGCCATATAAGTCAAATTCCTTCATTTCTACTTTTTCTATTTTTGAAGTGAATATTTTTACATTTTCACTCCAATTATATTTTTCATAGTATGAATTTTTTAAATATGGGTCGTGATTTCCTGGTGTTATAAATATTAATGTATTTGGAATTTGCTTGAAACAGTCATTTATAAATTCTATTGTACTTTGTCTTACATATTCGTGGTCATAAAGGTCTCCTGCTATAAATAAATATGGGATTTCGTTTTCTTTTATATATTCTATCATTTTCTTGAATGCTTTTCTTTGGTCTAATCGTCTTACTTCTCCTAAATTTGCTCTATCACTAAGTAAAGTAAATGGTGTATCAAAGTGCATATCAGCTATATGTACAAATTTCATTTATTTCCCTCCATAATCTTTTCCTATTATATAAAGTAAAATAAAAAAAGTCAACATTTAAAAACAAATGTTTTTAAATGTTGTTTTTTTTTATTCCATTGGGCCAAATAGTTCGTCAAATTTGGCTTCTAATTCTTTTTGTAAGTCTTCTGTAAATGCGTCCTCATTTATTGGCTCTTGTGGTACCTCTGGTGATGTAAAATCGGAAAAGTCGAATAAATCTTCTTCTACTTTTTGTTCTTTAACTTCTTGCTTTATTGGTTGTTGCTCTGTTTCTTCTTCCATAAAGTCAAAACTGTCAAATGACATTTCATTTGGTTTAGTGTCTATGTTTTCTTCTTTATTTTCTTTCTTCTCTTCTACTATTTCATCATCAAATAAGTCATCTAAAGATTCTACTTTTAGGCTTTCCTTACTTGCACTTGGTTTATCTGGTACATATGGATTATATGGGTTGTATTTTCTCCATTCTCCTCTTGCCCCTACATCAAAGTCATTATGGTCTAATGTATCTTGTTGTAAATCTTTATATACTTTTGCTTGTTCAAAGTAGTAATATTTTTCTGCTTTTACTGGTTTTATACCTTTTTCATATATAATACATAGGTCATTGTCCATTCTTCTTAACTCATCTGGTGTCATAAGTGGTCTTGCCATTATTTGTTCTGATTGACTAAAGCCTTGTTTATGGAAGTGCTTGTCTTTATTTACTGAGTTACTGTCTCTTGATATTGTTTTTTCTCCTAGTGCTTTTGAGAAGTATTCTACTGTTTTGAATGAGTTACTTCCTAAAAATACGTGTGTATCACAGTTACCCATTATTGTTTCATAACTTTTTTCATATACTGCCTCTAATTGGTCTAAGTTTTGAAGTATAACACTAAATTGTATTCCTCTACTTCTTGATGTTGATATTTTTTTGTCGAAGTCTGGTATTCTTCCTATATTTGCGAACTCGTCTAATATGAAGAATACTGGCACTTTTAGCCTTCCTCCATTTAAGTCTGCAAAGTTATATAGTTGTTGTATCATTTGTGAGAAGAATATTGTAAGTAAGAAGTCATATGCTGTATGTGTATCTGATGATATTACATATACTGCTGTTTTTTTACTTCCTATATCTTCAAAATTTATTGTATCTGTTGATGTTACTTCTGCTATTTCTTTTGAGTCAAATTTTCCTAGTTTTGATTGAAGTGAACTTAAGATTGAACCATATGTCTTTTCTGGTGCTATTTCTATTGATTTATAGTACATTCTTGCTGGATGATCATATGGTAATTGGTTTATTAATTCTGTAAGTAAGTTACTTCCTCCATTGTTATTTGCTGCTCTTACCATTTCTGAACAGCTTGCTAGGTTTTGCTCTTCTTCTGGTCTTGTTGCTATTAGGTAATATATTAGTGCTTTTAATAGCATTTCTGCCATATCATCCCAGTATGGATCACTTTTTCCTTCTGCTCCTTGACCTTTTACTACTGTGTTTGCAATAACGTCTACATCTAGTTCACTTGCAACGTGCATTAATGGATTATATCCATCACTATTATTTGGATTTACTAGGTTTAGTACTTTTATATCATATCCATGTTTTTTTAGGTATCCTGCTGTTTTATCATATAACTCACCTTTTGGGTCTGTAAATACATATGAACCTAACATTTGAGTTGCATTTGGTATTGAGTATGATGCTGATTTACCAGATCCTGAACCTCCGTACTATTAATGTATTTACATTTCCTCTTTTATCTACTGGTAGGTAATTTTCTTTTGCTAGTATTATTCCTTTGTCTGGACTTAATATTTTATATTGCTCACCTTTTACACTCCAGTCACTTGAGCCGTGTTCTATATCATAGTATTTCCCCTTTGGTTTTGTTCTCCAAAAACCTCTTATAGAAAATGCTATAAATGCTATTGTATATGGTATTAGGCATTTTAAAAATATTCCAAATGCACCTTTATATGCAAACATTCTAAAAAATGCTGTAAAGCTTGTTACTTCTTTAACAAAATATTCTACAAAGTTTGTTAAAATGTCACTGTTTGAACCATTTGGTGCTTCTGCCCAAGCCAGTGCAATAGGCGCAACAAGTACTATGGCTAATATTAGCCATAGTACTGATATAATTATTAAAAATCTTTTTCCTTGTTTTACTGAGTTTTTAAACTTGTCTATCTTTCCCACAAACGTTTCACCTTTTCTTTCGTTTAATTATGCTCCTCTTTCTTGTCCTTTTTTGCTAGTTCTTGTTTTCTTTTCAATTTCAAAATTATATATTATTCCTTTTTGTTGTTTCATCTTTCTATTTCTTTTCACTGTTTCAAATGCTTTTTCTCCAAAGTTTATTATATTTCCATTAGCTGATTTAAGAGTATTGTTTTCAGTTAATTCTCCATCTTCTGCATTTATAAACTTTGTTTCATCAAATATATTTTCTTTTTGATTTCCTCTTTCTACTTTTATACTTCTTTTATTTTCTTTTGCAAATGATATGCATACCATTTCAAAATTATCTTGTGAACCTTCAATTGTTGGTTTCATTTTTCAATTCTCCTTTCTAGACATCCTCTTTCTTTTCACGTATTTCAAACGCAAAGTAAGACTTATATGGTTTTAATTCACATTTTCCTTTTAATTCATTTGTGCTTTTGTCCAAATATACTTTAGGTTTTACTTCTTCTGTTGTTTCTGGATCTATAATTGATATAGGTCTTCCGTAAATTTGGTGTATATTTAAACTCTTTATATACTCCTTCTTTTTCAGAGTATAGAGTGTCAAACTTAACTGGTACAGGTTTTTTAGAAATTCGTACTTTGTTATCTTCTAAAATTCCCATATTTACTACTACTTTATCTCCTGCAAAAGATAAAATTATTAACTGCTCTTCATAATTTGGTTCATCTATAAAAAATGTTTTTTTCTTTAAATTACCTTTTAGTTCTTCTGCTGATATAAGTCTTTCTACTGTAAACTTTGGGTATTCATTTAAAAATTCTTTAGCTGTTTTATTTACTCTATATATTACTGTACTTACACCTTGTGGGTCTGTAATGCTAAAGTGTTTTCCTTGTATACTCTCCATTCTATTTTCTCCTTTTCTATGAACCAAATATCATAGTTTTTCTTTGGTTTGTCAACTATACATAATTATAACATGTGTTTTCATTATTGTCAAATTTATAGTTTTGGCAAAGTGAATTTCACTGGTCTACACAAGCAATGCTCGCCTCTACAATTTAAAAATTATGTACGTTTTGTAATTAGTTTCTTGGTTCAAATTTTGATATTTCTTTTAATTTTTCATATATATCTATTTCTTCTTTAGTTAACTCTTTTGGAACTATTATTTTTACTTCTGCTACTAAGTCTCCTCTTCCACCTTTTCCATCTTTATAACCTTTTCCTGGTATTCTTAGTATTTCTCCTGTTCCAATTCCTCTTGGTACATATATATTAGCAACATCATCTATTGCTTCTATTTGTGCTCTTGTTCCTAGTGCTGCTTCCCATGGTGCTAGGTAAAGGTTTGTATAAATATCATATCCTTCTAGTCTATATTTTTTTGTATTATTAACATTTATTTTTATAAATAAGTCTCCATTCTTTGCTCCATTTTGCCCTGGTTTTCCGTGCACCTAATAAACGTATTTTTTCACCATTTCGTATTCCTGCTGGTATTTTTATATTAAATGTTTTTACTTTTCCTTCTATAGTTCTTAAAGATAGTTTTTTCTCTAAGCCATAATATGCTTCCTCTATTCCTAAATCAATTTCTGTTTCTATATTTTCTCCTTTTATTGGTACTTTTTTCTTTGTTTTTATTTCTTCTTTATTCTCATTAACATTGTTACCAAATAAAATTCCTAAAAAGTCTGTTTTTATTTCTCTATCTTGGTTGTCTTTTTGCTTTTCAATTTTTCTACCAACATTTGAGTACCATATTCTATCATATTTTCTTTTTTGTTTGTTATCTGAAAGTACTCTATATGCCTCATTTATATCTTTGAATCTTTCTTCTGCATATTTGCCTTCGTTAACATCTGGGTGATATTTTTTTGCTTGTTCACGAAATGCTATTTTTATTTCATTTATATTTGCTTTATTATTTTCTAAACCTAGTATTTTATAGTAATCTTTAAAAATCATTTAACATCCTCCAAATTCATGGTAGCAATATTATATCACATTGTTTTTAATGAGAAAAGAGAAAGAAGCAAATTTCCCTAAAAAATTTGCTTCTTTTTACTACTTTATTATTAATTTATAAATTATTCTTCTATTTCAAAATCAAAAATTAGTTCTGGAAATTCTTTCATATTCCATACTGTCCCTGATTCAAAGTCCCATCCTTCATAACTTTCTTGCTTTTTCATTTCTTCTAAGGTGATAGATGTCCCTGAAACATTACTATTTACTCCTGCTAGATCTGGGCACCAGTAACATTTTTTTACATTTTCTTCTTTGCCATATCCCATAAGTCCATTTCCATTTGATATAATTTTTGATCTTGTATATGAATGGCTTGTAGTACCCATGCTATAGCCAATTAGACCTCCTACACTACAAACACTACCATAATTAAATGTTCCTTCAACATTACCTAACGAATAACTATTGCTTACTGTACCACCAGCAAGTTGCCCTATCAAACCTCCTACTCCTGACATTCCTTTTACATTTCCTGTACTTTTACATTTATTCATAGAGCTATTATCGCTTTTTCCTACTATTCCTCCAATAAATGAACCTTCTCTTCCCGATTCTACTGTTATATTTGAAACCACTTCTGATAAAGAGCTTGAAGATAATTGCCCTATTATTCCTCCTATCCATCCTGTAGTACCTTTAACTATTCCACTAGCTTGTACTTTTTGAATTGTTGCATTAGTTGCTGAACCTGCTATAGCTCCTATATCTTGTTGTCCATTTATATTACAATCGCAGATATTTAAATTCTTTACTGTTCCATTATTTATAAATCCAAATAATCCTTGATAACTCTTATTAGTAGTAATACTTAACCCTGTTATTTTCTTGTTATTTCCTTCTAAAATTCCTGAAAATGCGTTGTTATATTGCTCTCCTAATGGTGTCCATTCTTGTGTTAGTTCTATATCTTGCATTATTATATAGTTTTTAGTCAAGTCATTTTTTATATTTCTTAAGTCTTCTTCTGTCCATATTTGTCCCCAATCCCCTACTATTACTTCTACTTCATTACTACTTTGTATTCTATTTTCTGCTTTATCATATGCTACCACATATATTTTATATGTTCCTCCTGGTAATTTTTCTATTTCGTTTTCATCATATTTTGTATATTCACTTTCTGCTTCTAATTTTATATAGTATTCATATCTTCCTATTCCACTTTTTACACTTGTTTCATCTGCTTCTTCGTCTTCTGCATTTGCTGTTATTGTTATTCCCC
>CATNCV010000054.1 GCA_950096965.1 uncultured Clostridiaceae bacterium
TAACCGACTACAACGTAATTGCCGAAAACCATAAGGGCATCGACCTTCTTGCCGACGCGGCGACACGCCAGTGCATAGGCGGCTCTATGGACGTTGTAAACTTCCGTTTCAAGCACTTGCTGACACATTTTTAAAAGCCTCTTCATAATAAATTCCTCCATTTATTTTTTCTCCTACTAGGCCAATATATGTTTCATTTCCTTTTATTTCTCTTGTATCTTTTGTAAATTCTTTACATTCTTCATTTTCATTTCCTATAATTAGTGTTCCTTGAGTTACTTCTAAAATATCTTTTATTCTTATTATATGATTTTTATTCATACTTTCTCCTTTTTTACATTATATTTCTAGTAATAAAAACATATTCATGTTTTATATTATATGTATTTTTACCCTTCCAAATCTTTTATATCATTTACTTTTAGTTCAAACTTTTCCTTAATTTCATATTTACATATTGGGCAAATATATCGAGGTTGTGCCTCTCTTTCATAAATATTACTATATTCAATATAGGATTGCCCTAAATCTTTTATCATCCATTTTTTCTTCATTTTACAACCACATTTAGGGCACTTTTCTTTTCTAAATATTGATTTAAAAGTTGTTCTTGTAACAATCTTTTTATTTTGTGGATTAGTTTTACGTACATATATAAATACACAAATAAATATTAGTACTGCTATAGTAGGTATTAATATTTCTATAAATTGCTCTTTCATAGTTAATTTCCCTTCTTTTAATTTTTAATAATTTTCTTTATATATTATAATTGTTTTTAGTTTTTACTTCAAGTAAAATGAGTGATTAAAATAATCACTCATTTTATATTAATTCACTATTCAACACTTCTATTTGCTATTTCTATTGCTTTAGATATTATATTACCGCAAGTTTTAGAAGATACATTTCCCCATCCTCCATCTTGCTTTACTTGTTCATATACTCCTAGTTCTTTTGCAATTTCTTCTTTTAAATTTTCAGACATAACTGAGTTTCTATTTCTAGACATTTTAGTTACCTCCTAACTTTAGAAAAACAATATTTTTTATTATATTTGCTCTTGTAATTTTCATTTATATATTAATTATTATAATTTTTATGATTATATTATTTATATAAATTTTAAAATTACTTGTAAGCACCTTTTTTACTGTTTTTCTATTAATATTATTTGCGTTATTGTTTTTATTATACTTTTATAAATATTCTAAAAAAGTTAAATTTAGGAGATATTTTATTATTTAAATAACCATTACTTTTATAATTTTAAATGCTTCTAATTATTTTTATGTTTTATATTTTATGCTTTTATTCATTTTATATTATTGATAGTTCTTTTTTATCAGTTGATTTTTTATATTTATTTTTTTGTTCATTTATTTTTTGTTTTATTTGTTCTGAACAACTTTCTATTTTTCTATATATATTTCCTTGTTCATCAATGCCACCAATATATATAATTTCATTTACATTTATTCTATCTTTTGGTAAATCTGTAATTAATTGTAATATTTTGATTATTTGTTTTTCATTATTATCTTTTATATATTCTTCTAAAGTATTCGTTAGTGTGAACAATATTGGAAAACCTTTTGGAGTTTGTCCAATCATTATAGTTTCTTCTTGTTCTTGTGTATCTTCTTCTTTCTTTTCTATAAAAGCTGAATATAAGTTTTCATTACTAGTATCATTTATCTTATTTAATCTGTTTATTTTTAATAATTTTCCTTCTGTCACATCAGTTCCTATATAGTCAGTATATACTTCATTTCCTATTTTATATCTATATTGTTCTTCTAAAAATACATTTTTCTTTCTTTCATTTTCTATTTCTTGCTTTTTACTTATGTATTGATTCGCAGGTTTAGAAATTCTTGTTTTGAATTCTTGACTTCTTATTCTTTCTGAAAGTAACATTTGACTTCTAGTAATTTCCATATTTAGATTGTCTCTTATATATTGTAATACCTCATTAGTTGGGCTATACAGTTCATATTCTTCATTTTTATTTATATATATAATTCCTAAATCATTATATTCACTATCTAATAAATTTGTAAATTTTCCGAACCTTTCCAATATATCAAATATAGAACTTTTTATCAATTCTTCTAGGCACATAAATTCTGGGATTTCAAAACATATGTATTTTGCACTATCTGGGGAACTAGAAGTTCCTTTTTTGTAATTGTCTAAAATCCTTGCTTTTATTAAGTTCGTTATTTTATCTCCATGCCTAAAAGTACAACTTCTTTCAAAGTCAAATAATAATCTATTTATTCCTTTTTTTCCTTTTATTTCATAACTTACATTTTCTTTTGTACTTTTGTGAGGTATGTTGTTTATATTATTCAATAAATCCATTTTATCCTCCTAGTTATTATAATTTTATTATTAATAACTATATATGTCAAGGTAAAAAGTTCACTTTTTCGTCAAAATTTTACAAATACGCACGTTAGGGACGGTCCTTTTCGTTCCGAAATCGGAACGAAAAGGACCGTCCCTAACGTGCTATTTCTTTACATTGTTAGTGTTCCATTTGGTGTATCTTTTATTACGAGTATATCTTCTTCTTTTCCTGTTTTTGCATTTATATAAACTAAAAATTGTGTGCCATCTACTTTTCCTTTGAATTCCCAGCATAATATTTCTGTTTGGAACTGTGTTGGAATTATTGCTAAGCTTTCACTTTCTATATTTAAATCTTTATTTAAGCTTTCTTTTGCTTTTTCTTTTGTTATTCCTATATTCCCTATTTCTCTTTCATAATGTGAATTTAAATATCCTGTTGTTTCTATTCCTAAAACTTGACCATTATCTAATGCTACTTTTAGCTTTATTAGGTCTGGATATATTGTTACTTGTCCATTTGATGAATTTTGAGAATATGCATAATTAATAGTTATAACTCCATCTTGTTTTAAATAATATGTTTCTTTCATATTTTTAAAACCATGGTTTGCTAAGAATTGTTTTCCCATTTCATCTGCTCTTTCATCTGATATAGTTGCCGCTTCTATACTTCTATTATAATTCATAAATACTACATGCCCACCTTTTTGGGTTATTGATATTATTGCATTATTTTTATCATCTTTTTCACTATTTAATGTTACCCTAAAGTCATAACATGGCATATTTGTATTTTCAGAAATTCCATTAGATTCTATTTTATTTATATTCTCATTTCCAAAAAATTCTATTGCTATTTGTTTTGCTCTTTCTTCATCAATATTTTCTCCTGTCAATCCTTTTTTCTCTGATGATGTTAAATGTTCCGAAAATGCCCCATCATATATTAAACCTGCATATTCATGGAAATTTTCTTCTAAATTACTAAAACTATCTTTTGATATATTACTAACCTGTGTTGCAAATACAGTGCTTCCCTTTTTAGTTAGTTCTCCCCATTTTATTCTCCCCTCGTTCATATCTGCTGATAATTGATTTAAGGTATTTTCTAATTCTATACTATAGTTATGCAAATCTTTTAAATTATTAAAATCATCCTCAGTTAAAGATTCATTATATATGTTTTTCCTTGAAAGACTAAAACTATAATCACTTACTTGGTTCAAAAATTTAGAGGTATTGCTAAGTTCCTCTGACCCCATTGGTATCATTGCTAAATATGCCTGAGCCAAGTTTGCTTCTCTCCATACATGTGTTAAAACTTCTGCTCCATGCTCTGGAGTACTTGATATTAATGATTTTGCAAGATATGTCTCAACATTTTGTACATAATCTACAAGTTCAAAAAATGCCATATTGTAGTCATTCTCAGTAGCTTGTCTAAATGTTCTTTCTCTTTTATATGTGTATAGTCCAAGTAATGCTATTATAGTGACTAGTGTTACTACTAAAGTAAGCATATGCCTATCTCTTAACCTATCTTTCCAATCGTATACTTTTTCTTTTATATTCATATTAAAATTCTTCCTTTCTTTGTTTTTGTTTGTATTTTTGTTTAAGTATTTTGTTGTTTATAAAATACTATTTTTTGTATTCAGAATTTTGAACTTGCAAATTGGAGGTTTGGAGTTAAATTTTTTATTAAGTAATTTTACTATTAATATATATTCTTTCTATTTATACTATATTTTTTATTTTATAAAACTACCATTGTGTTATATCTCTATATTTCAAACTTCCAACCTCCAACTTCTAACTTCCATTTAACTACAAAATCTATGTTTTCCTATAGTTTTAATTAGTGGCCTTGACCATATCCATTTATTTGTTGCTGTTGCTGGGTTAAAGTAATATATTGCTCCTCCTGTTGGATCCCAACCATTCATTGCATCTTGTGCTGCTTTTAGTACGGTTGAACCTTCTTTTATTGCTACATTTATTTGTCCATCAGCTACTGCTGTAAAAGCTCCGCTTTGGTATATTACTCCTGCTATTGTATTTGGAAACTTTGAACTTTTTACTCTATTTAGAATAACTGCTCCTACTGCAACTTGCCCTTCATATGGTTCTCCCCTTGCTTCGCCATTTATTGCTCTTGCCATTAGTTGTAAATCTGATGTACTAGATGAAGTTTTTGCTGCATATACAAATGAGTTTTCCACATTTTTTCCATCTATGTTTATAACAATAAAGAAAATTGCACATAATATTAAAAATATTATTAATAATTTTTTCTTTTTCATTTTTTTCCTCCATTTTTACGTTATTTACCTTTATTTTTCCTTTTTTATTGGTTTTTATTCTCAAAACTTTATATTTTTTAAATTTCACAAAACCCTATATATCAATCTTTTTATAGTTCTTATGTCTTTTTGCAAAAAATTTTTAAGAAAATTTTGTAAAAAGTATTGCATTATGTTTACTGTTATGTTATAATAAGTTTAGTTCTCAGGAGAGACATGTACATTTTAAATTAAAAATCCATAAGGAGGTAAATAGGCCTATGAGATCAAGTCCATCAAGCTTTTACAAAAACAATAATTTTTAAGATCAGGCGGCCAGGCGGCCAGGCGGCCGGTGCTCAGCACCAGTAACTCGTTAACCAGTTTCCAAAAGTGGAGGTATTGTTTATGATCAGAGGAAAGCCAAACACAATGTCAGATATTACACTTAAAAAAAATCATTGATCGGCAGGCGCAACGGCCAGGAGGCAAAATGAAACGGAGACGGACAAGTGGATTTGTTTAGCGGGCTTAGCCCGCAATAAAATTGAATAACAAATAAAAAGATATGTTATACTTAGCATATCTTTTTATTTGTATTTTTTTTATTTTTGTGGTATTATATTAAAAATAAACTTAATAATATTTATACTAATTTAACTTTTTTAAGTTCTTAGTTAAAATATTTATAATTGGAGATTAATTATGAGAAAAATTTTAATTTTTTATGCATCATATGGCGGTGGTCATTTTTCTGCTGCTAAATCTATTAAGCAGTATATTGATGATAATTATACAGATACGCAAACATATATGATTGATTGTGTTAAATATATTAATAAAGCTTTTGAAAAGGTCACTACAACTGCATATAAGGAAATGGCTAAGAAAGTACCTTGGACATGGGGTAAGGTTTATTATAAATCTGAAAATGGACTTATATCTAAGGTAAGCTCTACTTCTAATAAAATAATGGCTGTAAAAATGGCTAAACTATTTAGAGAAATTAAACCAGATATTGTGATTTCTACACATGCATTTGGCTCTCAAATGACTAGCTATTTAAAGAAAAAAGGTAAAACTAATTGTACTTTGGCTACTGTTATGACTGACTTTGCACCACATAATCAATGGCTAATTGGCAGTGAATTTGTAGACTTTTATTTTGTTTCAAATGAAAGTATGAAAAATACAATTATTCAAAATAATGATATTGATGAAAATAAAGTATATGTTACTGGTATTCCTATTTCTGAACGTTTTTTAGAAAAATATGATAAAAATGAAATTTTAAGAGAATTTGGATTATCTCAAAATAAAAAGACCATTTTATTTTTTCGGTGGCGGTGAATATGGAATTGGCAAAAATAAAACAATTAATATTTTAAACATTCTTGCTAAGAGTAGTTGTAATATTCAAGTTGTTGCTATTGCTGGTAGAAATAAAAAACTAAAAGAGGCTTTTGAAAATATTGTATTGGAAAATAACAAACAAAATAGTATTAAGGTTCTTCCTTTTACTAATAAAGTACCTGAACTTATGAGTATTTCAGATTTAGTTATTACAAAACCAGGTGGATTGACAACTAGTGAAAGTTTGGCGAGCTCACTTCCTATGATAGTTATTAATCCAATACCTGGTCAAGAAGAACAAAATGCTGAATTTTTAGAATCTGAAGGTGCTGGCATTTGGATAAAAAAAGATTCAAATCCAACTGCTATTATAAATAGTATTTTAAGTGATGAAAATAAATTAAATAATATGAAACAAAATTCTATCAAATTAGCCAAGGTACATTCTACCGAAAATATATGTAAAATTTGTTTAGAAGGAAAGGAGAATAAAAATGACAAGTAAAGAGCGTGCTTATTTAAGAGGTTTAGCAAATAGTATAGATGCTATTTTTCAAATTGGAAAAGGAGGCATTTCTGATAATTTAATAAGTCAGCTTTCTGACGCATTAGAAGCAAGAGAACTAATAAAAGTCTCTGTATTAGAAACAGCTCCTGCAAATGCTAAATTATTAGGAAATGAAATTGCTAATTTAACTAATTCTACTTTAGTACAAACTGTAGGAAATAAAATTACTTTATATAGAGCTAGAAAAAAGGACTCAAAAATTGTACTTCCTAAATAATTTGCCTAAATTTTGATTTCCTAACATGATTATTTTTAAGAGGTGATATTTATGAAATTATTTTCAGAATTAAGAAAAGCTTTTACACAAAGTTTAAGCTATGAAGAATTATTAGGAATTAAAGATTCTCGTACTGGCTTACCAAAAGATTTTACTGGAAATGTAGTTGATAGAAAATATATTGTAGATCAAATTAGAACTATAAAAGAACAAATAAAAAATGAACCAAATCAAGAAAGAAAAGCTGATTTGATTGATTGGCTAAATCATTGGTATAAAGTATTAGATGAATTTGAAGAAAAGCATGGAAAATGTAATAATACTAATAATGACTTAGATTCTACAAGATAATTTTTATAAAATTGGAATGTTTTCTAAAATTTATAACTATTTGAAGGTTAGTATATTATAATAAGCTAAAAATTATGTAGGGCCGCTTAGTAACGGCTTGAAGACCTTAATGAATAAACTTTTAAGCTTCATTTTATACTAGCCTCCAAATAGTTACAAAAAAAGTTTTTAAAGAAATTATTTCTATCTTATTGACTTTTTATTAAAATAGTGTTAATATTATTATGCAATTGATATTTGGTTCAGTAGCTCAGTTGGATAGAGCAACGGATTTCTAATCCGTGGGTCGGGGGTTCGAATCCCTCCTGGATCACCATAAAAACCTATAAAAATGTATTTTGTACAATTTTATAGGTTTTTATTTTTGTAATTTTTACTAATTCTAATTTGTTTATTTACTTTTAATTTTAAATATTTCCATTCAAGCATTGATATATATTTCATGGATTCTGATGATAACAAATTATTTTCCCTTGCATATTCATTCCATTCTTCTAAGCTTGGAAATTTATTATTTTGCACTGTTAATTTCACTAATTTTTTATAACTTAATTCATAGTATTTCTTCATATTACTATTAGTAGGAAACTTTCTTCCATACATAGATACTAAATAATAATCATTTAATAATTTATCAATTTTATTACTTAGTCCTATTGTTTCTAAATTATCTATCTGATTATTTTGTATGTCACTATTTAATTTATTTTGCAAATCTCTTATTTCATTGCTTAATTTTTTCTCCATTTATCATCACCACACATCCATAATTATTAGATATATGTCTCTTACTCAATTAGCTTTATTACTATTCTATAATTTACCTTTCTTCTATTATACAACATTATGCTAATATTTTATGTCGAATTCTGTCGACTATAGTAAAAATATTGTGTAATTTAGCGAAAAAAGTCACCTTATTACACAATATTTACTTATATATTATTTAATTTTCCCAAAAAGCTTCATATGCTCTATATGTTTCATAAATATCAAATTTACTTGTTACCTCATAAGGTGCATGCATTGAAAGAACTGGTACACCACAGTCTATTACGTCTACACCTTTATTTGCTAAAATATAGGCTATTGTACCACCTCCACCTATATCTATTTTCCCTAATTCTGCAACTTCATATTTTATATCATTCTTTTCAAATATTCCTCTTACTTGTGCAACAAATTCTGCATTTGCATCAGATGCTCCTGACTTTCCTCTTGCCCCTGTATATTTGTTTATTCCTACTCCTCTTCCTAAAAATCCTGAATTATTTTTCTCATAAGCTGAAGCATATATTGGATCATATGCTGCATCAACGTCTGCTGACAACATTTTTGAATTACAAAATACTTGATCTAATAAGTTTGGTCTATTTATTCCTAATCTATTTAATAATTCTGAAATAAATGTATCAAATACATGTGATTCCATTCCTGTATTTCCCATACTTCCTATTTCTTCTTTATCAGATATAATGCATACTGCTGTTGTTTGAGGATTTTCTGTATTTAGTAATGCTCTTACTGATGTATATACACATACTTTGTCGTCTTGCCCATAACCTGCTACCATGCTTCTATCAAGTCCCATTGTCCTTGCACAAAATGCTGGTACTAATTCTATTTCTGAACTTACAAAGTCTATTTCTTTTATTCCATATTTATCATTCAATATTTTTAATATATTCAATTTAACTGCATCTGATATACTTTCTCCATTATATGGTATGCTACCTACTAATAGATTTAGTTCCTCCCCTTTTATACCTTCTTTTAATTTTCTTTCCATTTGTTCAGCTGCTAAATGTGGAAGTAAATCTGTTATTGTAAATATTGGATCCTCTTTGTCTTCACCTATATTTATTTCTTGTTTTTCTCCATTTGATTTAACTATTACTCCATGCATACTAAGAGGAATTGTTGTCCATTGATATTTTTTTACTCCTCCATAATAATGTGTTTTTAAATATGCTAAACCAGAATCTTCATATAATGGGTTTGGCTTTAAGTCTAGCCTTGGTGAATCTGCATGTGCCCCTATTATATTAATTCCATTTTCTATGCTGTTTTTACCTATTATTGCTAAATACATACTTTTTTCTCTATTAATATAATATACTTTATCACCTGGTTTTAAGTTTGAATATTCACAAATATTTTTAAAACCTTTTTCCTCTATTATTTCTTTTACGCTTTTTACTATTTCTCTTTCTGTTTTTGACTTATTTAAAAATTCTATATAGTTATCACAAAATGTGAATATACTATTTTTTACATTTTCTTGTAGTCCTTCCCATCCTGTTTTTGTTTTTCTAAATAAATTTTCCTTTAATTTCTCTGCTTCAGTCATTTTTTTCACCCTTTCTTTAGTTTTTCCCTATATATTTTTTTCTACTTTTTTTTATTATTTCCTTTTTTTTGATATATAACCATTTATTTTTACATATATAATTTATAAATGGTATTTACAAATTTTATTTTTTATTGTTTAATGTATTTGTAAAATTATAAATTATTTTGTTTTTTGGAGTTGAAAAATGGATAAAATTGAAGAAAAAGAATTTGAAAATAATATTGATACTAAAGAAAACATTAATGAAGAAGAACTTGTTACTACTGAGCAAGAAATTTCCAAAGAAGAAAATATTACAGATGTAATTCAAATACCTGAAGAAGATATTAATGATACTGAAAATATTATTGAAAATAATAATAATGATGAAATACTTAAAAATATAGAAAATAAAAAGTATAATAAAATATTAATACCTGTTATTAGTATTTTATTAATTTTTATACTACTTTTGTTTTCTACAATCTTTGCTTTACTAAATATCAATAAAAATACTATTGTTTCAGGAGTTTATATAAAAGGAATTGATGTTTCTGGTTTAACGAAGGAAGAAGCATATAATAAAGTTGAAACTATTGTAAATGAAAAACTTGCAAAATCTTTTGCCCTTACACATAATGATATTAGTACTACTGTTTCAGCCCAACAACTTGGGGCTAATTTTGATATTGCTTCTAGTATTGATACTGCTTATACAATTGGAAAAGAAAAGAATATTTTTATAAACAATTTTAAAATATTATCTTGTTTAATATATAAAACAGACATACTTCCTAGTTTTTCATATAATGAAGATTTAATTAATACTTTAGCATTAGAAATTAGTACTAATTTTCCTGATAAGTTAATAGAACCTAGCTATTATGTAGAAAATAATAATTTAATTATTACTAAGGGAAAAAATGGTATAACTATAGACACAGAAGTTCTTAAATTAAAAATTGTTACTCATGTAAATGATTTTAATACAGATAATGAAAATATTGATATTCCTATTGTTAATTGCATTGCAAAAGATATTAATATAGATACTATTCATTCTGAAATTTATAAAGAACCTAAAGATGCATATTATACAAAAGACCCTTTTTCTGTATATCCTCATATAGATGGTATAGATTTTGGAATAACTATAGACGAAGCTAAACTACTTTTAAAAGAAGATAAAGAAAGTTATACTATTCCCTTAAAAATAACAAAGCCTAATATTACTACTAATCAAATAGGAACAGAGGCATTTCCAGATTTACTAGCAACATTTTCTACTTCTTATAGTACAAAAAATATTAATAGAACTACTAATATTAAACTGGCTTCTTCTAAAATAGATGGTATTGTTATATTACCTGGAGAAATTTTTTCTTATAATATTACTGTAGGAAAAAGAACTGCTGAGGCTGGTTTTAAAAGTGCTGCTGTATATGCTGGTGGTGAAGTAACTACTGGTATTGGTGGAGGTATTTGCCAAGTTTCTTCTACATTATATAACTCTGTTTTACTTTCAAACCTTGAAATAGTTGAAAGGCATAACCATGGTTTTAATCCTGGTTACGTAAAAGCTGGAACAGATGCAACTGTTTCTTGGGGTGGACCAGATTTTAAATTTAAAAATAATAGAAATTACCCTATAAAAGTATTATGTACAAATTCTGGTGGTACAATAACTACTAAAATATTTGGTTTAAAGGAAGAAAATGATTATCAAGTTGAAATAGAAGCTTATATAACAAGTTATATACCTTATAGAACAATTACAAAAGAGGTACCTACGCTCGAAGCTGGTCAAACTAAAGTTATTGAAGCTGGTTCAAATGGATGTAAGTCAGTAGCTTATAAAATATTAAAGCAAAATGGTAATGTTGTTTCAAAAACATTACTTTCAAAAGATACATATAATCCTCATAACAGAATTGTTCATGTTGGAACTAAAAAAGTAAAAGTAGAACCATAAATATAACTTATTCAAAGTGTAACCTATATAAAAAAATAAATAAAAAATGTATGAAAAATTTATAATATCTTATACATTTTTTATTTGTTTTTTTGCTTTTATCCTACCATATCTTCTATTAATTTTATTAATGTCTTATCATCTGTTTTCGTATTTCTATTTAATAAATTATCCCATTTATGTGTTAATTGTTGTAATTTTTCATCATCTGTTTTGGTTTGTCCAAATGATAATCTTTTTAGATAAAAATCGTTCTTCTCAATAGCTCTAGCAATTCTTCTCCATGAAATTACTTTTTTTTGATTTTCTAATTTAGTTTCTGCTACTTCTGGTATGTCTTTAATCTCTATTCCAAATTTCTCTTTATGCCATATAATAAATTTTCTAATTTTTTTATAATAATGTATCATTAAATCCTTATTATAAATTCCTATACTTTCTAAAAGAAAAACTGTATATTCCTGCCAAGTCATAAAATCAGGTTTTGTCGAGCGTATATTTCCTAAAGCTGTTGTTTTACAGTATATATTACCAAAATTGACTCCATTTACTCTATTTAGTATTTTAGACCATGTATCATATTCTAATGCTTTAAATTGATTTAGTCCATTTCTTTGGTCATCTCCATATGGTTGGCATAACCTTTGTTCATATATACTTAATCCATTTTTGTACATTAATTCATAAATTTCATTATATTTTAGGTTAAGTTTACTAACTGCTCCCCAAATGTCTTCAACTCTCCAGTCATAAATAGGATAAAAATTATATACATCTATATGTTTTTCTTGTATTCTAATTTTTGTTGTCCAATGATAGTTTTTATATGTAGTTTTTCTTTCTTGAAAGGCTATTGTTCTAAATCTATTTATACTTTCGTCTGTTCTTATTCCTATTCCACAAGCAACTTTTGTTTTATATTTTTCTTGATACCAATGTGCAAATTGTATAATAAATTCTTCAAATTCTTCCCCTTCTCTAAACCATTCAAATGGACAATTATGAATATTTATTGAATCTGCTGGCATATCTCTTACCCAAATATCCTTACTTTTATCTTCCCAACAAATCCATTTTGGTTGTAAAACAGATACTGCATTTCTAAGAGCCATAGGAAGAGCAATATGATAGGAATCTCTAATTTGTGATAAAGTTTTTAGTTCATATATATGTTCTATTGTTTTTTTATATTGTGCTTCAAAATCTATATATAGTATATCAAATTTTTTATTTAATTCTTTAGCTACTATATTTGCTAATTGCACCATTACAGAACTATCTTTTCCTCCACTAACGCAAAAGTAAATATTGTCAAATTCATTAAAAATAATTTTTAATCTTTCTAAAGCTGCCTCTAATACATTCTTTTCTAAATATTTCTTTGGCATTTTATCAGTTCCTTTCTTTATTTTTATAATTTTTATTAATGATAACAAAGTAGTCTTGAAAAAAATGTAGAAGTTTGTCATATTAATAAAATATTTGCTAAATAACTGCATATAAAAAATGTATATGCATAGAGAAAGAATTCCAAGTTAGAACTCTCTTCTTGTATATACATTTATTCTTAATAGTTACTTTTAAAGCAAATTATATTTTCCATATAATTAGCTTCTAGTTATTTTCTGATTCGTTCTCTTTTTGTATTTTTAAAAGTAATTTAATATTATTCCCAACAGTGGATATGCCTAAGTTTTCTCTTAAATTTTATATTTCATTAGCTTAAAATTTTTTATTTAATCTTATTTTTTTATAGTATAATTTGAACTTTTTTATTAATACTAGTTAATACTATACACAAAATTTATAGTCATTAAAAATACTTAAC
>CATNCV010000055.1 GCA_950096965.1 uncultured Clostridiaceae bacterium
GGCGCGAGCCAAGGATCGTTCTTAATAAGTTTCAGTTTGGATCCGGAGGTTTTCCGGGCTTTGATTGCCATAGATTCAACAGTATTAAATTCAGTTGATACACACACGGCAAATTTACCCCTAATACACAGCATTATTTTGGTTTTCGTTAAACACACAATGTGCAGCTGTCAAGGCAACTTTTGGTCCAACAATTGATGCTGTGGCACGATGAGCATTTGCTTCGTATATTTGTTCATCATAATACTCTATCCTACATGTCTGTTTATAAGGGTAAATTGAAGTATTATTTACTCTTTCTCCATCAGTTGAAAAAAGATTAATTTTTGCATTGTCTGAATATATTTCATTTGGAATATATGGCATAGTACTATATGGTATTTCACTATTAATATTTTTTTCATTTTCAAAACTTGCTCTAATTCTTCCATATTAACTTCTGTAATTTCATTTGTTCTAGCATCATATTTCATAATTTTTTCTTCTGTCTCTAATATCTTATCTATATCTATTTGTTCTATACTTGTAGCTTTAACAGTATTTAAAAAAAACATTGCGTACATAACACTTATTAATAATATAATAAGCATTTTGGCTGTCATATTTTTTTCATATCTCTACCTACTTTTTTATTGATAGAAGTACCACTATTTATATTCATACAATACCATATAATTAGTATAGAAGTCAATAAAATTTCTTTTGTTTTTTCCGACATTTCCTTTGTTTCTTCGACATTTTTCAACTCTTTATAGTTCTATCTCTTTTTTTAGATATGTACTATATATTACTACTTTGCTTACTTTCATCTTTAGTGCTTCTTCTAGTGCTCTTTTGTATAAGTCTAATTGTTCTTTATATTTTAGTATTAGTTCATTTTCATTTTGTACATAGTCTGTTTTATAGTCTACTAAGTTTAAATTTCCTTCTTTATCTATGTAATATAAGTCTATTATTCCTTGTACTAGTATGTTTTCTTCTATTTCTTGTTCATAAATTTCTTTTGCTTTTATGTTTATATAAAATGGTTCTTCTTTGTGTACTTCTTTTGCATATTTTAGTTCTTTAAACAAATTAGATTTTGTGTATTGTAGTATTTGATTTATATTTATTGCTTCCGCTTCTTTTTTAGTAATTATTTTTTTATTTCGCAAATTTTCTATTAGTTTTTCTATATCTTCATAATTATATTGTTTTGTTTCATTTAAGTTTTTTATACATAAATGCAGTAGTGTTCCTTTTTGTGCACTTGTTATTGTTTCTTCTTTTGTAAATTTTGGTGTGCTTAATGTTTGTTCTATATGTTTTTGTTCTTCATTTTGTGCCCAAAATTGTGCTAGTGCCTTTTGTTTTCCTTTTTCTTCTTTTATTTTACTTACTGATGTTTTTGTTGGTATATTTTCTGATGATTTATATTTGTATTTCCAGTTTAGAATTTCTTCGATTTTCATAGTTGTGGTGTCTTTGATAGTTTCTTCGAAGTACTGGTGGTTAATACTATTTACTGCATTTTCCTGTAATTCTTCATTATTCATTATGTGAGTATATTTCAAACTTCCAACTTCCGACATCTGACATTTGGTCTGCGCCTTTAGTAGTTCTACTAAATCAATTTGTTCTTCCTCTTCTTTTTCATTACTAATAAACTCTTTATAACTATGTTCATATATTTGTAATAAATCTTTTATTTCTTCTTTACAGTTTAAGTTTACTAGTTCTATCCAGTCTAAGTATGATTTATATTTTTTTATCAAATTTCTATTTAGTTTATCTCCATTGTATATTTGTATTAGCCCTTCTTTTTCTTTTATACTTTTTTCAAAGTCCTTTTCTATTCCTGTTATATATAGTTTTTCTTTTGCTCTTGTTAATGCAACATATAGTATTCTCATTTCTTCTGATAAACTTTCAGTTTTTAATTTTATTTTTAGTGCCTCTTTTGCTAGTGTATTATATTCTATTCTTCTTTCATAGTTTATATATTTAGGTCCAAATCCTAGGTCTTGGTGCATTAAAATATTGTCGTTTAAATCTCTTTGATTAAATTTTTTTGATGTACCACTTAAAAATACCACGGGAAATTCTAGACCTTTACTTTTATGGATACTCATTATTCTAACCACATTTTCATTTTCTCCAATTATTTTTGCAGTTCCCATATCTTTATTGTTTGTATTTATTTTATCTATAAAGTTTATAAAATTATATAGACCTTTAAAACTTGCCTGTTCATATTGCCTTGCTTTTTCAAATAACATTTTTAGGTTTGCTTGTCTTAATTTTCCATTATTTAATAAACCTACATAATTGTAGTAATTACTATCTTCATATATTTGCCATATTAGTTCATCTAATGTATTATATTCTTCCATGCTTTTCCACTTTTCCAGCATGTTTATAAAGTTTGTTATTTTTTTTCTTAATTCATTTCCTACACTTACTCTTGCTTTTAACATTGCATTATAAAAACTTTCATTTTTATCTGCTAAACGAATTTGTACTAGGTCATTGTCTGTGAAGTTTGCTATACTAGACCTTAGTACTGTTATTAACGGTATATCTTGAAGTGGATTGTTTATTATTTTAAGAACACTCATTATTGTTTGTATTTCTACTTGCTCTAGTGACTTACTTGAACTATCGCTAAAAACTGGTATATTTAGTTCTGATAATTCTTTTTCATATATTGGTGCTATATTAGAGGTTGTCCTTAATAAAATTACTATATCTTTATATGTTATTTTTCGGTAGCCGTTCTTTTTGTCATATACTATATAATCACTATTTATTAGCTCTTGTATTTTGTTTGCTACAAATTTCGCTTCTATTAAGGTATTTTCTATTGGTTCTTCTTGGTTTTCTTCTTCATCTATTTCTTGAGAATTTTCCAACTTCCAACTTTCAATTTCCAACCTCTCATCTCCGTTTTGCCATATCTATTATGTGTAATTCGGCTTTTCCTGCAAAATTTGAACTTTCTGGTGGATTTTCATAGTTTGCTCCTAAGTTTAGATATTCTTCTTTTGTGTAATCTATGTCCCCTAGTTTTTTGCTCATTATTTGGTCAAATATTAAATTAGTTATTTTTAATATATTTTCTCTACTTCTAAAGTTTTTGAATAGTTTTATTTTTTCTCCTGTATTGTTTTCATTAGTTTCTCCTACTAATTTGTATTCTTCATATTTTTCTAAAAATAGTTCTGGTCTTGCTTGTCTGAATTTATATATGCTTTGTTTTACGTCTCCTACCATAAATGTATTATTTTGTCTTGATACTACTTTTAAAATATATTCTTGTACTAGGTTACTGTCTTGATATTCATCTATTGCTATTTCTATATATTTTTCCATAATTTTTTTTGCTACTTCTGATGGAACATATTCTTTATTTTCATTTTGTTTTACTAGTATTTTAAGTGCAAAATGTTCTATGTCATGAAAGTCTATTATGTTTTTTTCTTTCTTTTTTTGTGAGAATTTTGCTTCGAATTCATTTACTATATTTTCTATTCTTTTTAAACTATCATACATTTCATATATGTCTTTAGCTGCGTTTTCTGAGTCATATACAAATATTTTTTTATGGATTCCTTCTATATCTTTTTTTACCTTGTCTCTCACTTCTTTGGCTTCATTTTTTAAGTCTATTGTACATTTTCTATCAGTTGGCCACTTGCCAAATTTTAGTTCATTTGCTTTTATATATATAGTATCCCATATGTTTTCTTTAGTTTTTGTTATTGCTTCTTCTATCTCTTTTAATGCTTCTATATCATTTACTATTGCACATGTAAATTTTTCTAATTCAGTAAACCTTGTTAATTTATCCTTTATACCTTCTAATTTTAGCCTATTTTCTATTATTTTATCTTTGTATTCTTCTAATAATATTTCTCCCCATATTGTTTGTGCATAGTCAAAAATTTTTTTTAGTTCATTTTTTAAGTTAAACATTTCTATTTTTTCTTTTAACCACTCTTTAGGAAATGGTGCACTTTGAATATATTCGTATATTTTTAGCACTAGTTCTTTTAATGGCTCATCACCTCTATAACTTGTGTATGTATTTATTAATGTTATAAATTCTTCATCATTTTCATAGTATTTTTCTTCAAATAGTTCTTCTAGCACATCTTGCTTTAGGAGCTCTATTTCTGCTGAATCTGCTATTCTAAAGTTTGCTGATAGGTCTAGCTCATAAAAATAATTTCTAATTACTTCTAAGCAAAATGAGTGTATTGTACATATACTTGCTTTATTTAAAAGGTTTATTTGCTTTTGAAGCCTTACGTCTTGTGGGTTTTCCTCTATTTTTTTATATATTGCATCTAATATTCTCTCTCTCATTTCACTTGCTGCTGCATTTGTGAAAGTTACTACTAGCAATTTATCAATATCTACATTTTCATTTACTATTTTATTTATAATACGTTCTACTAATACAGCTGTTTTCCCGCTTCCTGCTGCGGCTGCTACTAATATATTTGAACATTTTTCATATATTGCACTTTGTTGTTCTTTTGTCCATGTTACTTTTGGCATCTTTTGTTTCCTCCTCTTTGAAGTTGCAAATCAGAAATTGAAAATCATATTTAAAATGATTTTTTTCTTATGCTTCTGATAGGCTAAATTTCACTATAATTAATATTTTTCTATAATATCTTAACATTGTAGGGACTACTAATAACTATCTGTACTTGTGTGAAATTACTTAAATATATTAAATTTTGTGGTAATTTCTTTGGAATACAGACAACTACTAGTCGCCCCCTACAATTTTTTTATATTAACTTCAAATTGTAATTTTATTTTCACTCTAATTTAATATTACAATTAAACTTCCTATTATAGCTATAATAAATCCTATTATTTTTAGTGTTTTAACTGATGAATTTCTATCTCCAAAGCTAAACCATTTTTTGCTTATTTTTCTTGCGTCATATATCATTACTACTCCTATAGCTATAACTATTAATGCTACTATTTGTATTATTAATTTTAATATTTCCATTTTTTAAGTTTTTCTCCTTTTTTAGTTATGTATCTTCCTAAAAGTAACGTTATACCTTATTAGAAAACGACCTAAATAAGGTATGGGAACTAATAAAATGTTATTGTATATTTACATTCAAATTCCTCTTTTGGAGGAAGTATTATTATATCTGATTTTTGCCTAAATACCCCTGTTCCCTTAACTGTATCTGGCAGGCTCATCCATGGTGTAACACATATAAATGGTGCATTTGGTTTTGACCATACTGTTAAATATGGAAAACCTGCAAATTCTAGTTCCATTACTTTTCCTATATCTCTCCTTTTCAAAGCTACTTTTTTTGATTTTATTCCTTTCATTATTATAGCATCATTATTAAATATATCTGCATGTAAATTTATTTTTCTTTTATCACTCATAATATTTCTTGCATATTCTGTTCCTACTAATCCATCTATTAAATATAAAAAATGTATTTTATCTTCGTCTTTTTCAAATTCTAAATAATAATTATCATTTCTTAGTTGTTCATAATCTATTTTTATTGCTGGAAGCGAACCTATTCCAAACGGCATATCTACTTCATCTTCATTTATTACTTTATAAATTACTGTTAATTTATTTGCATCTAGCCTATATGTTACATATAAAGAAAATTTATATGGGTATTTTTCTAAGCTTTTTTCGTTACTTCTAAGTACATATGAATGGAAGTTATCTAACTTTGTTATTGGTTCAAATTCACAGTCTTTTGCGAAACCATTTTTTGCTACTTCATATGTTTTACTATTCATTATTGTTTGATTCTTTTTACATTTACCTACTGTTGGAAATAATACTGGAAACCTCCTTTTCCAAATTATTTTTCCATTTTTATCTATTACTTCTTTTCCTTGGTGCAGTCTTTCTTCTCCATTTAGTTTAAAACTTATAAGTTCTGCACCAAATTTTGAAGTTAGTATTTGTGTATGCATAGACATTTTTCTCCTTTTTTCCTTTTATTTGCTACTTTGTATATAATATTGTTTTTTTATGTAAATGTCAAGAGTTTTATCGTATTTTTTTGTCGCAAATGTTTACTTTATATTGTAAAATAAAAAGTTCTATAATATTTTCTATTGAGCAATTCCAAATTCTCCATGTGGACGGATGCAAGTCCACTCCCATACAATTTAAAATCTATTTTTTCCTATTTTGCCAAAAAGTAACTCCACTATATGGAGATTAATAATCCCCAATACATTTTAACTTAAAATAGAGTAATTTCCTATAATATGAAAAAGGGACTAATTGGTAAATCCTTTTTAGTATTTTTTACCGATTAATCCCCTATATTTTAACTTAAAATAGAGTATTTTTCTAGCATATACAAATAATATATTTTTCTATATCTATTTCAAATTAAAACTTGTATTATTATATAATTTTAATATACTTTCTAAGCCTTTTGAGAAGTCTTCTAGCATTACTATTTTTATTGTTGTTTCTTTTCCATCTATATAGTCATCTATTACTTGCTTTAATTTTCTCATATTTTTTATTTCTGGTTCTATTTCTTTTGTGTATTTTCGTGCTCTTTCTTCTAACATTTCTTTTATTGTTACTATGTCTTCATTACTTGCACATGATATTCTTTGGAACATTTGGAATACATCATAATATTTAAATATTGGCTTTTTCATTGCTTCTTTTGCAAATTTATCATAAAAAGCTTCCATTTTCATTGGTATATATTTGAATAATTCTTCTGCTTGCTCTCTATACATTTTATCTTTTAATGCTTCATTTACATTTTCAAAGTATTTAAGCATTTCTTCCATGTCTTGTGTAGCACCTTTTATAGATATTGCATCTAGTTCTTCCTCTACATTTGAGCAATATGTTGCATTAAGTGATGATATATTCAAACCATTTATGAATACACTTTTTATTGTTTTTATGTCATAATTTATTAGTCCTTTTTTTATAAAGTAACTAAAATATGCATATAATTTTACTATTTCTATTGGTTTTATTCTTCCATTTTTTACATCTTCTATTACTTCTTCTATTATCTTTTCAAATTGATCATCTGTAATTTTCCAGTATTCTTCTGTAAGTAGTCTTTTATATCCTGGAAGCTTATCTGTGTCTACTGTATTTATTATTATTTCCATATTTTCTTTGAATGTTTTCATATTAAATATACGTGTACGTACATATATTTCTATAAATTTGAAAAAACGATATTCTGCTTTAAAGTTGTAGTAATAGTTATTGTCAAATTCTTTTATATAAAATTGCCTGTTGTCCATAAATACCCTTGATGATACTAATATTGCTTTATATTCTTCATTACTTGCTATGTTTATAAATTTATCTTTTGTTACTTTTCCTGCTTTTATTTCAAATGATATTGCTATTGTGAATATTAGCATTGTTTGCATTACTCTATGGTTTGTATTTGGATATGATTTATTTACCATGTCAAATATTTTTTTGAAGTCATTTAAGGCATGTTTTAATATTCTTAAGTTTCTTGTTCCACTTTTGTTAAAAGTTGATATTATTAAGTTTGTATTTTCTCTTAAAAATCTTATTAATTCTGGGTACTTTTCATAACGCATTAATATTCCATTTATAATATAATTAAATTCTGGTGCATATTCGAATGTTTCACCTATTAATTTTTCTTTTATTCTTTCATAATCATTTGCTTTATCAAATACATATTCTATAGTGTCTTGTATTCTTTCTACCATTGGTTTATCTGTTTTTTTTATTAAGCTTCCTTCTTTATCTAACAAATATGTTGCTATAAAGGTTTTCATTTCTAGGTTACTATTTTTTAGTTTTGTTGATAATTCTTTCTCATTACATATTATTATTGTTTTTATATGGTCATGTTCAACAAAGTTATTTATATATCCTAGTATGTCTATTACATCTACATTTGCTCTTTCTAGGTCATCAAAGCATAGTACTTTATCATCTGTTGAGAAAAATTCTTTATAGTCTATTTTGTCTCCATTTTGTGTAACACCAAAGAAGTTTGCCATGTCTAAACCTGTTTTTGCATATTCTGGTATAGTCACCCTGCTATTATTATCCATATATTTCTTTAGGTTTTTATCCATTAATTGTGTTGTTTCTATAAATATTTTTTTGCTTATTTCTTCTAAATTTGATATTCCATATAATGACATATATATTGTTTTATATCTTTTTCCATTTAGCTCCATACTTTCTATTTTGCTTCTTATTTTATGGTTCCAAAAATATGTTTTTCCACTTCCCCATTCGCCATTTATCATTATGGCATAATCAGTATAGTCCGCTCTAATATAGTCTAATATGCTTTCTACTAGGTCTTCCATGTTTTTTTCCTCCCTTCAAAACTCTAAGAGTTTTGTACTCTTTTCTATTCATTATTCACTTTTCACTATTCATTAAAGCAATTTTGTAAAAAGAGCGCTCGACTAATAGTCACCTCTACAATTCTTTTTATATTTCTAGCTTCTAATTTATTATATCTTTTGCTATTGTTAATACTAATATTTCTTTTGCGCCATTTTGTTTTAGTATTTTTGAACATTCTTCTGCTGTTGCTCCTGTTGTGTATATATCATCTAATAATATTATTTTTTTATTCTTTATTTTTTGTTTATTTTGTATTTTATATACTGTTTTTACATTTTCTTCTCTTTGCTTTTTTGATAGAGTGCTTTGTGGTAATGTATTTTTTTGTTTTATTAAGCTGTCTGTTAAAAGCTCTATTTTTAAGTTATTGGCTAATTTCCTTGCAATTAATTCACTTTGATTATAGCCTCTTTCATTTTCTCTTTTTTTATGAATTGGCACTGGTATGATTATATCATATTTTTTTATTTTTCTACATATTTTTTCATTTTTTAATATAATTTTTACAAATAGTTCATTTAGGTATGGTTTATCGTTAAATTTGTAGTCTATTATTAAATTTCTTATTTTTCCTTCATATTTAAAAATATATAGATGCTTATTAAAGCTTTTATTATTATATTTTTCTATTTTTGCTTCTATTTTTAGGGTGTTATAGCATTTATTACATATTGTGTCTTGTTCTAGCTTTCCACATACTAAGCATTGTTTTGGGTATAAAATTTGCAATAAAAAAATAAGGGCTTTTTTTAAATATTCCATGGTTAATAAATCCTTTCTTTTTTGCCCCTATTTATATTTTTAATTTTGTTCTTCATTTTTAGTTATTAATTGTAGAGTTGGTTTAGAAACAATCTGCGTACTACTTTCTCTTAAGTGTCTATCTAATTTATCACTAACTTCACCGAATTTTTTGTACGCATGCACCTACTGCAAATTTAGTATCCTCTTGCTCCTTCATTAATATATTTACATTGAAGTTTAACAATTTTACATCAGTTTTTATTTCTTTTATTTCTTCTTTCATTATTAGTTGTTCTGTTGCTAGTTTATCTACTTTAGATTCTAATCTATCTACTTTAGATTCTAGTTTATCTACTTTAAATTCTAATTTATCTATTGTTCCATTTATTCCATTTATTTCATTTCTCATTATTTTTTGTTCTGCTTTTATATCTGTTACTACATCTAATATTTCTTTTAAAATTTTTTCTTCCATATGTTGTCCTCCTTTCTTAAAAAATATTATTTATAATTTTCTCTTTTGATTGTATAATTATAGTAATATAGTTTAACTTATAAGTCAATATTTATTTAAAAATTCTGTATTATTTTCTTTTTGGAATTTTCTTCGAAGCTTTTTTCTTGATACATAAGTAAATTCTATATTATCCTATATTTTTGAGCTTATACTCTAACCCCGTATTCCTCTTCTTAATATTAGAATTCTTAATCATAAATTCAATTACATTTGCTCCTCCTATTACTATTAGCATTTTTTTTGCTCTTGTCATTCCTGTGTATAAAAGGTTTCTTGTAAGTAACATTGTGGAAGCTTGTGGCAAAACCATTATTACTACGTCAAATTCACTTCCGTTGTGATTTATGTACTGTTATACTATATGCATGTTCTATTTGGTCTAGGTCTTGGAACATGTAATCTGCTTGCTTTTCATCGTCAAATTTTATTGTAAGTGTTTTATCTTGTTCATTTATTTTTATTATAGTTCCTAATTCCCCATTAAACACTCCCATTCCACTTTCATATTTCGGCTCTAGCTTTTCCCAGAATATATCATAATTATTTTTTATTTGCATTACTCTATCATTTTCTCTGTATATAGTATCTCCTACTTGCTTTTGAGCCAAATATTCACTTTCTGGGTTTAAGTTTTTTTGTAAAATTTTGTTTAGCTCTTTTGTTCCTAGCATACCTTTTTTAGTTGGTGTTATTACTTGTATATTTTTGAAAAAGTCATAATCTCCGTAATTTTTCAGTCTTTCTTTGCATAGTGAAATAATATTATATAGTATTTTTTCTTGATTTTGTTCTTTTATATAGAAAAAATCTTCATTTAAATTTGTTAAATTTTGCTCCTGTATTTGTTCTTTAGTTAAAAAACTTTCTCCTTCATTTACTCTATGTGCATTTAATATTATTTTACTTTTAGCAGCTTGTCTAAAAATTTTGTTTAATACTATTGTTGTTACTTGATTTGAAGATATTAGGTCTTTTAGTATACTCCCTGGACCTACTGATGGAAGTTGGTCTATATCTCCTACTATTACTAACTTTGTCCCTTGGTATAATGCTTTTACTAAGTAGTTCATTAAAAATAAGTCTACCATTGAAACCTCATCTACTATAACTATATCTGCATCTAATGGTGCTACTTCATAGTCTACACTTTTATAACTACCTTCTTCTTCCATTTTTCCTATTTCTAATAACCTATGCAATGTTTTTGCTTCCTCACCTGTTGTTTCTGTCATTCTTTTTGCGGCTCTTCCAGTTGGTGCACAAAGTACTGGCTTTTTATCTTGGCTTTTAAACATTTCAATTATTGTTTTTATAATAGTAGTTTTTCCTGTTCCTGGTCCACCTGTTATTATACATACATTATTATCATTAATAGCTTCAATGGCTTCTTTTTGCTTTTCTGATAGTTCTATTTCTGAAGTCTTTTCTAATTTTTTTAACTCTTTTTTTATATTTTCTATTTTCTTTATATTAGGTGAATTTTTTAAAATATTTATTCTATTTGCAATATTTTCTTCTGCTTTATAAAATGCAGCCAAATATACCCAATTTTTTTCATCTATTACTTTTATGTTTTCTACTTCTTTTATTATTTTTTCTGTGTCTTCTATATTAATTTGTTTTTTATTATTTTCGCTTTTATTTTCTTCTAGTCTAGTTTCTACTATTATTTCTTGTTTTACTTTTAACTCTATTAAATTTTCTTGTATTTCTTCTTCTGTAACTGACAAAAGCTCTTCACAAAACTCTATTAAATTTTTTTCTAATACAGCACAATGCCCATTTAAAGTAGCACACATTAATGCATATTTAATTCCACTTTTTATTCTTTTATCATTATTATATGGAAGTCCTATATCTATTGCCATTTTATCTATCTTTTTAAAGTCTACATTATTTGCTACATCTATTAATATATATGGGTTACTCTCTATTTCCTCTATTGCATTTACACCTAATTTTTTATATACATTTTTGGCATTTTGAATGCCTATTCCAAATTTTTCTAAATATCCTACTATTTGCCATATTTCCCAGTTTTCTATAAATGACTCTGAAATTGCTTGTGCTTTTTCATTATTTATACCTTTTATTTGTGCCAATTTTTGTGGTTCATATTTTAAAATATGTATAGTTTCCTCTTTAAATGTATCTACTATTTTTTTAGCTGTTGCAGGTCCTACACCTTTTATAGTTCCATTTGATAAATATCTTTCTAATGAACCTAAAGTTTGAGGCATTAATTTTTCAAATGTATCTACTTTAAATTGTTCCCCATAGTCTTGGTGTGTTACTATTTTTCCTACAAGTTTTAGAGTATCTCCTACATTTATAAATGGAAGATACCCTACAATTATTATTTCTTCTTTTTCAGTTTCAAATTCTGCTACTGTATAGCTATTTATTTCATTTTGATAAATTATATCTTTTACTTCTCCTGTTATTTCCAAAAAATGTCCTCTTTTCTTATTTTATTTTTCACTAATCCCTTTCCTATAATAATATCAAAAATTAAATGTAATTACAATATGTTCTAGTTTTTATATTAGTATTTGTGTAACTATTTAAATGTAACTTTTTAATCTTTTACTTCCATCTGAAAATTCCCAAAAGTGCCAGATACCCCAAAAGGAAACGTCCCTAATGGGAAGTCACACATTCTTAATGCTCTCTATAACTTCCTTACATTCCCTCCAATTAGTAACTTTTAACCCCTCATAATCATTTGCTAATTTATTTAATATTTCTACTGTCTCATCTGTCGAGTCTAGGTCTGCTATTATTATGTCTTTTATACTTTCTTCTTTTCCATATATTATTCTAAATAGAAAGTTTCTTAAGAAGCCTTCTATTTTGTTTTCTTGGTTCTTTACGGCTATTATTACATATATACCGTCCGATTTTAAATTTGTATATGTATATATATTTATTATTGTTTTTATAATTTCAAAAGCTCCATATAATGCAAGTGTCCATAATATAGCGTTTAATAAAAATTCACCCATTAAAACTTTCGCCTCCTATTTATATTATATTTTACGTCTTTCTTTTTGGTTACTTTTTATATTTTCAGGCATAATTAATAAACAAAAAAGTATAAATTAATAATTTCTTTTTCTATGTATTACTGTTAATATTTCAATTGTCTTTTCGCTTTCTTGGATTTCATAAAAGATTAAAAAATTTTTATAGATTAAAAATCTTTCTTGGTTACTTTCGTAAGTGTTTCCTATTCGTGGGAAATATTGTAATATGGAAATTTTAGCAAATATATTGTTAATAAATCGATTAGCTGCTTGTGGATTACAAAGTTCATAGTATATGTACATAGCTGTATCTATAATATCATAATATGCTTGATTTAGATATTTAATTTCGTATATATTTATATTCTCCTTTTAGTACTTTGTTAACTGCTTCTAATACTTCTTCTGTACTATACATTCTATTTCCATTTCTTAATTGTAATTCTCTTGCTTTTCTTAATTTTTCATTAATTTCTTT
>CATNCV010000056.1 GCA_950096965.1 uncultured Clostridiaceae bacterium
ACAGAAATACCAGAAGACTTAATGAGGCAGATGCGTTCAACAGTTATAATGGCAGGTGCGTTAATAGGAAGATTTAAAGAAGCAACATTTTCATATCCAGGTGGATGTGACATTGGAGCAAGACCTATAGACTTACATTTAAAAGCTTTTAAAAAATTAGGAATAAATATTGAAGAAAATGCTGGATTTATTAGGTGTAGTTGTGATAAAATAATAGGAGCAGATATACACTTAGACTTTCCAAGTGTGGGAGCAACAGAAAATATAATACTTGCAACCGTTCTGGCAGAAGGTGTTACAACGATTTCAAATGCGGCAATGGAACCAGAAATTGAAGATTTGGCAAACTTTTTAAACAAGATGGGGGCTAAAATAGAAGGGGCAGGAACAAACCAAATAAGAATAATAGGAGTAAATAGACTAAAAGATGTAGGCTACAAAATAATGCCAGATAGAATAGAAGCGGGAACATACTTGTGTATGGCAGCAGTTACAAATAGCAAAATACAATTAACAAATACAAATTATGAACATATTACTCCAATAATAGAAAAACTAACAGAAATGCGGAGCAAAAATAGAAACCCAAAGAAACTCTATAAAAATAGATGCTACTAGCAGATTAAAAGCAGTAGATATAAAAACAATGCCATACCCAGGGTTTCCAACAGATATGCAATCAATATTTGGTTCACTACTAACAACATCAAAAGGAACATCAATAATAGTAGAAAATATTTTTGAAAACAGATATAAATATATGCATGAGCTAAAAAGAATGGGAGCTAAAATTACAATAGAAGGGAAAACAGCAGTTATAAAAGGTATAAGAAGGTTAAATGGAGCAGTAGTTAATAGTACAGACTTACGAGGAGGAGCAGCATTAGTTACAGCAGCATTAGCAGCCAAAGGAACTACAACAGTAGAGAATATAGAATATATATTAAGAGGATATGAAAAATTAGACATGAAATTACAAAACTTAGGGGCAAAAATATATATAAAAAATACATAAGAAAGAAGGTGAAGAGTGGTGAAAAAAGCAAAAGAAATAACTAACCTAAATTTATATAATTTTAATGCAGATGATAGTGAAGAAAAACAGAAAATAAAAAAGGTAAAACCCAAAAAGAAAACAGCTAAAAAAAATAGTAATGTAAAGAATAAAGAAGAAAATGGAAAATTTGACTTAAATAATGAAATAGTAATAGGATTACCAAAAATAGAGAATAAAGTATCAGAAAAAAATATAAATAGAAAGACAAAAAATCAATATAAAACAAACAAAAAGACAAAAACTAAAAATAAAAAGAAAAAAAGTAAAAATAATAAAAAAGCAAAAAAAGTAACAACAAAAACACAGGTAGAAACAAAAAATAGAAAAATAAAAAGAAACTTGAAAATAGCTAAATACAGTTTCTTAAGTATAGGTACAATAGCAATAATTATATTAACAATGACATCACCACTTTTCAATATAAAGGAAATAATAGTACAAGGAAATAGCAAAATTACAAGAGATGAAATAATAAGTTTATCACAAATAAATGTAGAACAAAATACATATAAAACAAACATGAAAAAATCAAAAAAGAACATATTAGAAAATCCATATATAAAAACTGTAGAAATAAAAAGAAGCCTTCCATCAACAGTAATAATAAAAGTAGAAGAAAGAAAAACAGCATTTATGATAGAATATGGAAATGGATATATATATGTAAATAATCAAGGTTATATATTAGAAATTTCGGCACAAAAATTAGAAGTTCCAATTATTCAAGGAACAGAAACAAATGTAGAAGAATTTGTACCAGGAAGTAGACTTACAAAAAATGATTTAGAGAAAATGTCTACAGTAATAAAAATAATGGAAGTAGCAATAAATAATGAAATAGGGGGATTAATAACAAGAATAGATATAGAAAACAAGAATAATTATAAAATACTATTTGAAACTGAACAAAAGGTAGCATACTTAGGAGATGAAACAGACTTAAATACAAAAATATTAAGTATAAAATCAATAATTGAAAAAGAAAAAGGGGTGGCAGGGGAAATATTTGTAAATAGTGACTTAAAAGATAATAACCCTGTATTTAGGCAAAATGTATAAAAGGAAGTGAAAATATGATAAATAAAAATAAAATAGCTATTGTACTAGCATCAGTATGTGTACTATTAAGTATGGCAATAACTATACAAATAAAAACAATAAAAAGGACAAGTATAGGGGAAGCGCAAAACTTTTCACAAGACAATTTAAAAGATGAAGTTTTAAGATGGAAAGAAAAATATGAAATAGAAACTAGAAATTTAACTAATATGGAAAAGGAATTAGCTAAAATAAGAGAAGAAGGAGCAAAAAACGATACATCTTCATCAGCAAAAGAAGCGGAAATAACTTTAAACAATAATTTATTAGGGCTTACAGACTTAGAAGGAAAAGGAATAGAACTAACAATAAAAGATGATCCAAATGTTACAAAAGAAAACATAGGAATATTTGATGATATATCAGAACATATTGTACATGAACAAGACTTAAGAGCAATAGTAAATGAACTAAAAAATGCAGGAGCAGAAGCAATTAGCATTAATGACCAAAGAATTACAACAAATACATCAATTAACTGTATAGGAAATGTAATAAAAATAGATGATGAAAAAATAAGTTCTCCATTTGTAATAAAAGCTATAGGTTTTCCAGAAAGAATGGAATCAGCATTATCAAGAGCGGGTGGATATTTATATCTTATGGAAAATTATGGAGGAATAGTAGTATCAATAAAAAAATCAGATAATGTAAAAATTCCAAAATACACAGGAGTTATATCATCTAAATACATAAAATAGGGGTGAAAAAAGTGAATAAAGAAAAAATAGTAATGTCTATAACAATAGGAGTAGTATGTATATTACTAATATCAGTTATGTTTGCACAGTTTAAGACAGTAGAAGAAACAGATATTACAGGAATAGAAACAGCAAGAGAAGAAGAATTAAGAGAAATGCTAGCTAATTGGAAATCAAAATATGAAGAAGCAAGTCAAAAAGTAGAAGAAACAAGAGTTAAAATAGAAGAATATAAAAATAAAGCAGTATCAGTAGAAGAAACAAATAATTTATTAGATGAAGAATTACTTCAAACAAATAAATTAATAGGAAAAACAGATGTAATAGGTGAAGGTGTAATAATAAATTTAGAAGACAATGAAAATACACAAATAGAAGATACAGATTTACTAAAATTAGTAAATGAATTAAAATTAGCAGGGGCAGAAGCAATTTCAATAAATGATAAAAGAATAGTAAATATGTCAGAAATAGTAAAAGTAGATGAAACAATATTAATTAATACACAAAGAGTTACATCACCATATGTAGTAAAAGCAATAGGAAATCAAAAGTATTTATCAAGTGCACTTAGCTTGAAAAATAGCGGATATATAGATAAATATACAAGTTATGGAAAAACAATAAATATGACACCAGAAAAAAATATAAAAATATTAGCATATAGTGGAGGTAAAAACTTAATGGAATTCAAATATGCAAAGGAGGCAAAATAATGATTGTTATAGCAATTATAGTAGGGTGCATAATAGGAGCACTAATAGGAGTAAATATGCCAACAATTTCATATACATACTCAGGGTATTTAGCAATAGCAATAATAGCAGCACTAGACTCAGTATTTGGAGGTATAACTTCAATATTAAAAAAGAACTTTGATATGAAAATATTTCTTTCAGGCTTTTTTGTAAATGCTATATTAGCAATGGCACTTACATATTTAGGCCAAAAATTAAATTTAGACATATATTTAGCAGCATTAGTAGTATTTGTATGGAGAATGTTTGACAATTTAGGAGCAATACGCAGATACTATGTAGAAAAAATAACAACAAGAAAAATAATAGCAAAGGCAGAAGCAACAATAAAAAAAGCAAATGAAGAAAAATAGATGATGGAAGTTGAAAGATAGAGAATAGAAGTCAGAGGTCAGAAGTCAAAGAGTTGAAAATACAAATATAAAGAAAGAAGTTATATATTGAATATACAATGATATACTAAACTATATATACTTCAAAGAAATTACTTTATATTTCCGACCTCTGACTTCTGACTTACAATATTCAATATAAATTTACATAAAAATACAAAACAAAACATTATTACAAAAAGGTTACAAAAATATTACAAAAATATAACATTTTCTATTGACTTTTTTTGTGAAATATAATATTCTATGTAGTAAATAAAAGATACTAAAAAAGATGGAGGAATTACTTTGGCTATAGGTGATATTATTGTAGGAATTGACATCGGAACTTCTAAAGTAAGTTTAGTAGTTGGAGAAGTCAATAACTTTAATCAAATTGAAGTTATTTACAATACTACGCACAAATGTAATGGAATTAAAAAAACTAAGATAATAGACGAAGACGAAATAGCACTTTCTATATCACAAGTAATTGAAGAAGCAGAGAAAGAAACAGAGCTAAAAATAAACTCTTCATATGTAACAATTCCTGGAAAACACGTAACAATAGTGCAAAATAGTATTGTAAAAGAAGCAAAAGATAAATATGCAGGAATATCAGTAAAAGATGTTTCATCTGGAATAATGCAAGTAAAAGATGTAGAAATACCAGAAGGAAAAGTAATGATTGATATTGTACTAGACAAATTTGTATTAGAAGATGGCAAAATTGTAGCAGACCCAGTAGGAAACCTAAGTTCAAACTTTACATTAGATGCACAAGTAATACTTGCAGAAAAAGACTATATAAAGCAATTAACAGCAATATTTAGAAAAGCAGGCTTAGAAATAGATGGATTTGTTCCAATAACTCTTGCAGAAAGAAACTTAATGTTAGATAATAATGAACTAACAGATAATATTATGCTATTAGATATAGGAGCAGGAAACACAGAAATAGGAATATTCGAATCAAATGGATTTATATACACAAATACAATTCCATTAGGAGGAATAAATATAACATCAGATATTGCATTAGTATTAAATATATCAGAAGATGAAGCAGAAAAACTAAAAAAACAATATGGCTTAGCAATGAAATCATACATAGATAATGACAATGAAATAATACTAAATACATATAGAGGAGATAGCAAAACAAGAGCAATAAAAAGTTCAGAACTAATAGAAATTATAGAAGCAAGAATAGAAGAAATATTTGCACTAATAAATAAGGATATAACATCACAAGGAATAAAACAAAAAATAAATAATGTAATAATAACAGGTCAAGGAATGGCAAATATAAACAAAAGTGATGTAGCAGGAAAAGTAATATTAAATATCCCAGTGAAAATAGCAACAGGAAGGTTAATAAGTACAGCAAGAGCAGAATACAGAACAGCATATTCATTAGTAAGGTATATAGCATCAAGACCATATGCAAAATCAGTATCAAGTAGTATAGACTCAAACTCAAAAGAAAATATATTGCAAACAATATTTGAAAGAATTAAAGAATTTTTCTATTCATAGGCAGAAGTCGGTATACAGAAGTTAGAATATATAGGTGAGGTAAGTACAATTAACAATCGCTTACACTTAGAATAAACTCTCAACAATTCAGAAATTTGGTATCCGACTTAAGAAAACTATAAAAACAAAAAGTAAAGCCAGAAATCAGAAAATAGAAATCTGACTTCAAAAAATAAGGAGGAAATTATAATGTACGTAGATGGGGCAGAAGAGAATATAATGTTAGATGGAACAGCAACAATAAAAGTAATAGGTGTAGGAGGAGCAGGAAATAATGCTGTAAATAGAATGGTAGACTCAGGAATAAAAGGAGTAGAATTTATAGCAATAAATACAGATAGACAAGCTTTAATATTATCAAAAGCAGGTTCTAAAATTCAAATAGGAGAAAAGATAACAAGAGGACTAGGAGCAGGAGCAAACCCAGATATAGGAGCACAAGCAGCAGAAGAAAGCAAAGCAGAAATACAAGAAGCTTTACGTGGAGCAGACATGGTATTTGTTACAGCTGGAATGGGTGGAGGAACAGGTACAGGTGCAGCACCAATAGTAGCAGCATGTGCAAAAGAAATGGGAATACTAACAATAGGTGTTGTTACAAAACCATTTACATTCGAAGGTAAAAAACGTTTATCACAAGCAGACAGAGGCGTAGAAAGCCTAAAAGGAAAAGTAGATACACTAGTAGTAATTCCAAATGATAAATTATTACAAATAATAGACAGAAAAACATCAATAGTAGAAGCATTCAAAATGGCAGATGATGTCTTAAGACAAGGTGTACAAGGTATATCAGACCTAATTGCAGTACCAGGTTTAGTAAACTTAGACTTTGCAGATGTTAAAACAATAATGTTAAATACAGGAATAGCACACATGGGAATAGGTAGAGCATCAGGAGAAAGCAGAGCAGAAGATGCAGCAAAACAAGCAGTACAAAATCCATTACTAGAAAGTTCAATAGAAGGAGCAAGAGGAGTTATCATAAACATTACAGGTGGAGCAAACTTAGGACTACACGAAGTAAACACAGCAGCAGAACTAGTACAAAGAAGTGTAGACCCAGAAGCAAACATTATATTTGGAGCAGTAATAGATGAAAGCTTAGATGATGACATAGTAATAACAGTAATAGCAACAGGGTTTGAAAAAGAAACAGGAACAGTAACATCATCAAATGTAAGCAGTATAGTAGATAGAGCATGGGGAGAAAAAATAAATTCAATACCAGCTCCAATAGATAATACAAACTCAGGAGCAAATGACTTAGACATTCCATCATTTTTAAGAAACAAAAATAAAGGAATAAAATAGAAGAAAAAAGTCAAAAATAAAAATAAAAAAACAAAATAAATGAAAATAGAAAAGAAATAATCTAAAAATCAAAGAAAAAGTAGATTATTTCTTTTTTTTGCACCCAAGAAATGACAGAAAATTAGAAATAAAAGATGTATACTTATTGAAAATAGAGGTCGGAGGGTAGAAGTCGCAGGATAAAAGACAGAAGTCTAGCCTCTGACTTATGACATCTGACTTCCGAAAGGAGCCTAAAATGACTATTTACCTAGATGTAGTATTAATAGAAAACTTATGTATGAACTATATAATATTATTTGGAACAGGTTATATACTAAAAATGAAGTTAAAACATATAAGGTTAATAATATCAGCACTATTAGGGGGAATTTATTCAATACTTGCATATACTAATGTACTCCAAATTTATTCTAATATAATAGCAAAAATACTACTTTCAGTTGTAATGGTATATATAGCATATAATCCAAGAAATATAAAGTTACTTACAAAGCAAATAATAATTTTTTACTTAACATCATTTGTATTTGGAGGATGTAGTTTTGCACTATTATATTTTGTAAAGCCACAAGACATATTAATGAAAAATGGTACATTTATAGGAACATATCCACTAAAAATAGCATTATTAGGAGGAATAGTAGGTTTTACAATAACAGTTATAGCTTTTAAAATAGTTAAGTATAGGCTAAGCAAAAATGATATGTTTTGTGAAATTAAAGTATTTTTCGGAGAAAAAAGTATAAATGCAAAAGCAATGATGGATACAGGAAATTTACTAAAAGACCCAATAACAAGAATGCCTGTAATAGTAGTAGAAAAAGATATTTTATATGAAATAATTCCATATAAAATACTAGATAATTTAGAAAAAATAGTAGGAGGTGATATAAAAAGTGAAATTTATGAAGAAGAATTTGTAGAGTACATATCAAAATTTAGAGTAATACCATTTACTTCGCTTGGAAAGCAAAATGGATTACTATTAGGATTTAAAGCAAGTAAAGTAATAACATATATAGATGCAAATGAAGAAGAGTTGAAAAATGTGATAATAGGAATATATGATAAAAAGTTAAGCAAAAAAGATAAATATAATGCTCTACTAGGACTAGAAATATTAGAAGGGAGTAAGGAAAATGAATTTATTACAAGTACTAGTAAATAGTGTTAATACAATATATGCAAAATTTTTAGATAATGAAGAAATAGAAAATATGCCTATATACTATATAGGAGGAAGTAGTAACCTTCCACCACCATTAACACCAGAAGAAGAGGAAACATTACTTATAGAACTAGCTAGAGAAGAAAAGCTAGAAACAAGACAGAAATTAGTAGAAAGAAATTTAAGATTAGTTGTATACATAGCAAAAAAATTTGAAAACACAGGAGTAGGCTTAGAAGACTTAATATCAATAGGAACAATAGGCCTAATGAAAGGAGTAAACACCTTCAATACAGAAAAAAACATAAAACTTGCAACATATGCTTCAAGATGTATAGAAAATGAAATACTAATGTATTTAAGAAGGAGTAACAGAATAAAGGGAGAAGTTTCAATAGATGAACCACTAAACCAAGATGGTGATGGAAATGAACTATTATTATCAGACATACTAGGAACAGACCCAGACATAACATCAAGAAGAATAGAAGACGAAGTAGACAAACAATTACTAAAAGCCTCAATAGAAAGGTTAAACAGCAGAGAAAGAAACATAATGGAACTACGTTTTGGCTTTATAAGTGGAGACGAAAAAACCCAAAAAGAAGTAGCAGATATGTTACGGAATATCACAAAGTTATATATCAAGGTTAGAAAAAAAGATAATATTGAAAATGAAAAAAGAGATAATGAGCAAAACAGGCTAGAAATATGTAAGAAACAATATAGAAAATAGCTTAAAAAAGTGAATAGTGTATAAAAAAAGATAAAAAATATTGAATTATGTAAAATAGTGTGATATAATGAAGATGGAAATGAAAACGTAGCAAACACAATGAGAGGAGCATCTTTATGAATGAAGTAGAAAAAGTTAATCAGTTTTTAGGAAGTGTTGTGCAGCAGTATCCAAATATTAGAGAAGAAACTCAGTATGAAAAAACAATGAAAGTGGCAACAGAGGAGGAAAGACAGCGGGCGGAGGAAATACTTAGAAGTCAGGTGAAATATTTTTACTGAAGTATAGGTAGTGCTAAATTCATGAAAAAGAAATAAACAATCAAGTAGAATTACTTGATTGTTTATTTATATATAACATTTTTAGTTGAAATATAGAAGAGAGCGAGACTATCGTAAAAGCTGTGTAAATTTAATAGCACTTAAGGAAACTTATTTTTTTAACCCATTATTTTTAGGCTTTTTCTTATATTCTATTTTCATACATGATTTTAAATTGTCATAAACATAAGTACTATTTATCTATTATTCTGGACCACTTTTTCTCTGTTTTTAATGAAGAAAGATATAAAACTTTTAAAAGTGACATATCTGTTGGAAAGAGAATATAGAAAAAGAATAGCAAATAATTACATATAAATTATTTACTATTCACTATTTAGTATTTACTATTCATTATTCATTAAGTTCTGCTCTGACATAGCTTCTAAGGCCAATAATTCTTCCCATCTATTATCAACTTCTTTTTGAAATTCTTCAATCATCCATTCATTACCAGGCTTAAACATATGCTTAAAACGCCTTTGAGGTCTTAAAAATTCCTCAATAGGTAACTTTTTAGCAGGTTTATAGGTTATTTTATATTTACCATTTACCACTTCATAAAGAGGCCAATAACATGTATCTACAGCAAGTTTATTTATTTTCATAAGTTCATCTGTAGGGTATCCCCAACCTCTAGGGCATGGAGCAAGTACATTTAAAAATGTTGGACCTTCTGTATAAATTGCTTTTTCAGCTTTTTCATATAAATCTTTAAAGTTCGCCATAGCAGCTGTTTGAGCAACATATGGTATATGATGTGAAGCTAAAATCCCAGTCAAATCTTTTCTTACTTGCATTTTACCAGGTATAACTTCTCCAGCAGGAGAAGTGGTTGTATCAGCAAAATGAGGTGTTGCAGAAGAACGTTGAATACCAGTATTCATATATGCACCATTATCATAGCACACATAAGTCATGTCATGACCTCTTTCCATAGCTCCTGATAAACTTTGAAGACCTATATCATAAGTTCCACCATCTCCACCAAAAGTTATAAATTTAGTATGTTCATCTTCTTTTATTTTTCCTTTTCTTTTCATAGCTTTATAGGCAGCTTCAGCGCCTGAGCATGTTGCGGCAGCACATTCGAAGGCTGTATGAATATAAGAACAATCCCATGAGTTATAAGGATATATGCAAGTAGAAACTTCCATACAACCAGTAGCATTGGAAACTATAGCATGGTCGCCCTCTTTTAAAGCTCTCATAATCATTCTAGCTACTACAGGAGCACCACAACCAGCACACATTCTATGCCCTGAAACAAATACAGGTGGTTTATTTGCGACTATCTCTTTTAAATTATATGCCATTTATTTATCAAATCCTTTCTATATGGAGGTTATAAGCCAGAAATCAGGAGTTATATTTTAAAAGTAATTTCTATGAAGAAAAAAATTACATACTAAGCTCATTACAATTATAAAATTTAACATCTAATATCCGACCTCTAACTTACCACCTCCGACTTCCACTATCTATTTTTTTAATCCAAAATATCTATATGGATTGTCAATTTTTCCACATTTTACAATTTCCATTAAATCATTATAAACACCTTCAATATCTTTAGCTGTTGTATCTCTACCACCAATACCATAAATATAATTAACAGTAGGGATATTAACATTATTCACAAACATTCCAGAAGTTACATCTGTAAATAATGCTCCTCCACAAGCATTTAAGGAATCTGCTCTGTCAAGTACAGCTAAAGCTTTTACATTTGAAATGGCTTTTGCAATTTCTTCAGCAGGGAATGGCCTATATACTCTTATTTTTAACAGCCCTGCTTTAATTCCTTTATTTCGTAATTCATCTACAACAACTTTAGTAGTTCCAGCAGTAGAATTCATACATACAATAGCAATTTGGGCGTCATCTAATTTATATTCTTCAAATAAAGAATAATTTCTACCTGTTAACTTTTCAAATTCCTTAGAAACTTCCAAAATGACATTTTTGGAACTTCTCATTGCAGTTGCTTCTTGATATTTATGTTCAAATAAATAAGCTTGTAAGTCCATAGGACCAATACTAATAGGTTCCTTACTGTTTAATAAATAATGTTCAGGCTTATATTCGCCTACAAACTTCTTAACAACATCATCTTCTAATAATTCAATATTTTCTATTGAATGCGATGTAATAAATCCATCTTGGCATACTGTTACAGGAAGCATAACATCTTTATGTTCTCCAATTCTGTGTGCCATAAGTAAATTATCATAGGCCTCTTGATTATTTTCAGAAAATAGCATAATCCAACCGCTATCTCTAATTGCCATTGCATCTGAATGGTCACAATGTATATTTAAAGGGCCTGAAATAGCACGATTTACTAAAGGCATAACAATGGGAAGTCTTAAGGAAGACGCTATTTGAATCATTTCCCACATTAAAGCTAAGCCATTAGAAGAAGTAGCTGTCATAGCTCTTCCGACCAGCGGCCTGGGCACCTATACAAGCACTCATAGCACTATGTTCACTTTCAACTGCAACAAATTCAGTATCAACTACACCATTGCTTACAAAAGTAGAAAAATACTGTGGTATTTCAGTAGAAGGTGTAATAGGAAAAGCAGCAACAACATCAGGGTTAATCTGTTTCATAGCAATAGCTTGAGCCTCATTACCACTTAAACGTTCACGTATACTCATAATTTTTATCTCCTCTCAATTGTATTAATGGGGATGGAGCTTTTTGATAATTTTTTATACGGCAAACATCCATCCCATTGATATTTAATTATATATCTTTCATTTCAATTGCATCAAAAGGGCAAACATTAGCACATATACCACAACCTTTGCAATAATCATAATTAAAATCTTCTCTTTTTTGTTCTTTATTAACTGGAATAGCATTTTCAGGACAAACAGGGAAGCAAAGTCCACACTGTTTACACTTCTCTTCTAAATAGACAGGTTTAACACTTCTCCAATCACCAGTTTTAAATTCCAAAGAATTTCCAGCTTCATATATAGTTCCACCAGGCGTTAAATCTTGCCAAGGTGATTCCTTATTAATTTTAATCATATCTAAACTCTCCTTTCCGCACGCTAGGGACGGTCCTTTTCGTTCCGATTTCGGCACGGTGGGGACACTCCTTTTATATTTAATTCCTCAATATATTGGTATATTTAAAATTACAGTTACTACAAAATTAGTTTACAACTTCTGATAATGCCATATCCAAAGCTTTCATATTTCCTTCAATAACATCAGGTTTTTTTGCAAATTTATGTTTAAAAGAAGTTTTCATATTATTTAAAAATTCCTCTTCAGTCATTATATTTGAAACTTTTACAATAGCTGCAAGCATCGGAGTATTTGGAAAGTATTTCCCTAAAGCTTCCTCAGAAATTTTTCTTGCATCAATAGTATAAATTTTCCCTCTATAACCTTTAAGTAAAGGCTTAATATTTTCTACATCTTTAGTTGTATTAATAACAATTGCACCAGTTTCTTTTAAACCAGCTGTAACATCTACAGAGTCTAATAAGGTATCGTCAACAACTACAACATAATCAGGCTCATAAATGTTACTATGAAGTCGAATAGGCGAAGTACTTATTCTGTTATAGGCGGTAATAGGTGCACCCATTCTTTCAGGACCATATTCAGGAAAACCTTGAATATATTTACCTGTATTAAATGCAGCATCAGCAAGAAGCAAAGAAGCAGTTTTAGCACCTTGTCCACCTCTACCATGCCATCTAATTTCAATAATATTATCCATATATCACAAATCCTTTCTATAAAGATAGATAGAGTATATGACTAAAATAGCTAAAAGTCAAGAAAAACAGTTAGACTTAAATCGTCAAATTGAGCTAAAAAATGGCATTTTTTTGTAAAGGTCATAAAAACTATAAAATTGAAATTTAATATATAGAATAAAAGATGTAAATTATATATTGAAACATTATAATAAATAAAAAATATTAAAGTAAAAAATAGA
>CATNCV010000057.1 GCA_950096965.1 uncultured Clostridiaceae bacterium
ATTCTATCATAATATTTACCATTTAGAAAATAACATTGTCTTCTTCTTCCAAATTCTTTAAACCCTACTTTTTTATAACATTTAATTGCTCTTTCATTAAAAGACATTACTGTTAACATTATATTATTAAGATTTTGATAATTGAACCCATAGTCTAGTAGTAATTTAAGTGCTTCTGCTCCATATCCATTACTTCTCTTATCTTCTTCTCCTATGAATATTCCAACTTCTCCTACTCTATCTTTATTACACATATTCATTATACTACAACTTCCTATTAGTTTATCATTCTCTAAGTTTACTATTGCAAAATTTAATTCATTATTATTTTTTAATACTTTATCTATCCATTCTCTTTCTGCTTCTACTGTCATTAATTTACTACTTTTTCCTATACCATCTGTTGTTGTAAAATCGCAGAACCATTCTACATATTTTTCTGCATCTTCTATGTTTAGTGGAGATAAGTATATTCTATCTCCTATTAATTTTTTATAATATTTCATTTCTATTTCCTCCTATATTTATAAATATATCCAATATCTTTGAATGACTCCTGATTTAGTTAATTTCACTTTATCTGTGACTTCATTTTCTAAAATTCCTCCATTTGCTATAATTGTTTTAGCAGAAGCTATATTTTCTTTATCACATGTTAATAAAACTTTTTCCTCATTCAATTCTTTGCATTTTTCTAACATTAATTTTAGCATTTCTTTTGCATATCCTTTTTTCTTTCTGATATCAAAACACTATATCCTATATTTCCGCCATAATTTAAAAGGAAATCTGATAAGTAGTGCCTAAAGTCAATAATTCCAACTAGTTTATTATCAGCTACTCTAATTGCTAAATAAACTGTGGAAGGAACAAAGTTATTACCATATTTTTTTGCTAGCCTACCATCAAAATTTTTCCATTCTTCATATGTTTTTACATCTTCTAAGCCTGCACAACCATCAAATGTTTCATTATTCTCTAAAAATGTCTTTCTGCATTCCATTACCTGCTCTTCATATTCTTTTGTTGGCAATACTAACTCTAAGTTTTCGTTTGCATTCATTTTTTCTCACCTCTTATTTTTCTAATATTTGTAGCATATCAATTACAATCAAAAAAGCCTCACAAAGAAATTTGTTAAGACTCCTTTGTAAGACTTTAAACCTTACTTTTTAAGTGTAAGTAGCTTTTATATTATACTACCCTTTACCGCTCAAACATTTTTTGTTTTAGGTAAACTCTTAATATGTATATATTTTAAACTATGCTATTTTATTTGTCAATATATTTTACATAATTTTCTGTGTTAAAAATCAAAAGGGACGTTATTTCCATTTAAAACGTCCCTTTTTTTGCTATTCATTACATATATGAATCTCGGTTCCTTTTATTGTTTCTCTAATTTTTGGCTCATTATCCAAATGCATAAGATATACACTTACACCTTTTTTAGTTAATTCATTTAATAATTTGATATTATCTTCTAATTTAAGATGTACCCCTCCTACAGTAGAGGCATCACAATAGAGTTGTGTTCCTTCTGTAAGTTCATGCATAAATGGTTCTATTGTTGTTGTGTCTCCTGTATATACAATATGAGTTCCATTAATTTTAGTAGAAAATCCATAGCAATCCATTTCATTCCCTACATGATTTGTTTTTATAAATGTTACGAAGTCATTGTTTCTAGTATAACGTTCTTCTGGAAAACCTGGGATTTGACAATATCTCTCTACTCCAGTTATCGTTAGAAACTCTTCAATTTTTGAGCATGCAGTAATAATGTTTATAGGTTTTCCTAAGGTAAAATAACTGTAAAGAGCTAACTGGCTAAGTGAACCTACATGGTCACCATGCATATGAGTTATAATTACATCAATACCCGAAATATTATTAAGTAAATTTTTCTCTTGTAACTGTGTCATTACTGTTTGACCGCAGTCTATTAGAAGTAACCGTTTGTCTATCATTGCATATGCAGAAGTATTCTTTTTTCCAAACCCACTGTCTCTTCCTAAAAAAGTAATTGCTTGTTTCATAATTGTACCTACCTTTCTTATAATTATAACAAAAGTTTTTAATAAAGTTTCGTATAACATAATACATTATTTAAACAATTTTGTCAATGCAATTATGTACATTGCATGTGACCAACCTAAACCTATTACCCATTTTGCCCTCATTGTTTCATTTTCTACTTGTTCTGCTAAGAAGCCATTATTTGTTGCTGTTTTTGTTACAAATTCTATTTGCTTTCTTGCTTCTTCTAATTTTTTGGTTTCTATATTATATAATGTCATCCAAAGTGTTGATATTACCCATGGGTTATTTCCACCTAAGTAGTTATCATTTTCAAATCTTATATATCCACCTGTGTAAGTTCTTAAGTTTAGGTCTATTTTTTCTATTGTATTTTTTACTATTTCGCTACTTTTATCTATCATTTCAAATGGTACTACTGCACCTAGCATGCTTATGTCTGTTATATTATCTTTATTATTTCTTTTAAGAGTTTTAATGTTTTTGTCATAAAAATTATTTATACAATATTCCTTTATTTTTTCTGCGTTATTCTCTAATTCTTCTATTGCTTCTACTATATTAAGTTCCCTTTTTATTTGAGCCATTGCTTTAAATGCTGCATATATTGCACTTAGTGAATATAAATGTATTCCTTCATTCATTTCCCATAAGTCGTAACTTTCATGTGTTATAAATCTTTCTTTACTGTTACAATTCCCAAAAGTGACAGATACCCCATTTGGAAACGTCCCCAATGGGAACTTGGCTAGTGCTTCGATTGCTTTTTGGCACATTTCGTGGGTTTCTTTTAGAAAGTTTTTGTCTTTTGTTATTTTATAATGCTCATATACTCCATATATTATGCTTGCGGTTTCATCTATTTGGTAACCCCAGCATGGCGCTAGTCTTGCATCTGTATAGAAGCGTTGTTCCCACATTCCGTTTTTGCTTTGGGTCTCAATGCTGAAGTTTGTATAATATTTTGTGGTTTGTTCTTCCATTTTTAGTATGTCTAATGCTTTTGTTACAAACACAGCATCTCGTGGCCAGCAGTATGAGTATCTTCCACTTTTGCTGCGTGCTTCGTCTATTTCTATTGCAGCTGATATTCCTCCTGTTTCTTCATTTGAAAGTAGTGGAAATAGCAATATACTTCGTACATATACTTTTCTCATTTCTAGGTATTTCTTGTAGGTACTTTCGTTTGTTTGTTCTTCTCCTGTAAGTAGTGTTTGCCATTTTTCTTTTTTGGTAAAAATTTCTAGCCCATCATGACTTTTTACAAATTCTTCCCAATATTTTTTTGTGTTTTCTAGTTCTTTATTTGTATCTATTTTTCTTATTTTTTCTATTTCTTCTATTATTTCATCAAATTTATATTTTTCATTGTTCTCGTTTATATGAATAAATATCTCTATTTCTTTACTTTCTCCTGGTTTTAGCATTCCTATATCAAAACTTATTCCTGAATCGTTTGCCATTCCTATGTAATCTTTGTCATATAATACACCTGATTTTATATCTTCATTACTATTGTTTAGTCTATAAGATAGTATTGGTGTTTTTGAAAAAATGCTAAATGTATAGTCGTGGCTATATTGCATTAATATATTGTTTTCTACTTTTGAGCCTACCATGTTGTTATTGTTTGATAATAGTTTTGAGTACATTAGAAAGTTTACATTTAGGTCTATGGTGTTTTCATTTGTAAATGTTAGTTTTTTTACTATTATATCTTTTGAAATTGGTATAAAATCTGTCTGCAATATTGCTAAATTAAAATATGTATTTTTTATTTTTGTGTTTATTATGTTTGTATTCTCTGTGTAATATTGTTCATACTCATTATTTATATCTTCATGCAAGTATATTATGTTAGAATCATTTACTTTTACTCCTGCATGCATAGTTTCTATAAATTGCTTGTAATCTCTTGTAGGATAAAAAAGCCTTAGCATTTCTCCTTTTTCACTAAAGCTTGCTACTATATTTTTATTTCCTATTATTGCTTCATTGTAATATTTATTCAATTTTTTCTCCTTTTTAATTTTTATGTTGACAATATATAATAAAGTTACATAGAAAAGATGCTTAGGTGGCAAATGTAATCAATTATAGAATAATTATTTTTTCCGAGAGTCCTACCTTAATAAAAATAAGTTTGCCATAAATTATGACTGAGGAAGTATATATTACTTCCTCTTTTTTTATATTCTATGGAAGTTCTCTGTTTCTATTTAATGCTGTATAGGCTTAATCGTTAAGTAATTCCAATGAGGATTTGCCGAATTACGACCTTTCCTGTTTTATATACGTCTTAATGTATAATTATTCTATTATGCAGTCTGGGCTTTTTGCATATATTAGTTTTTCTACTTCTTTTTCTATTTCTTCATCTTCATTTTTCTCTATTTGTCCATTATTTTTATTTTCTTTTAAATATATAGCTTGTTTTGTTTCTTTTTCTTTACATATATATATAGTATTGCCTTTTATCGATAATCTTTGTATACATATATACTCTTTTTCATTTATTATAATTTTTTCTAATACTTTCATGTTTATATTACCTCGTACTTTCTTTATTTTCCTTTGAAATATATTGTTCTCCTTTCGTTTTTGTATTTATATTATGCATTATAGTATTTTCATATTTTATAGAATTTCGAAAGTTTGCACTTTTTTGTCTAAAATCAATATTTTCTTCATTTTCTTCTAATTTATGTTCTTCTGTTCCTTTCAATTCTTGTTGTTCAAATTCTTCTGGCAATGGTAATTCTTTTATTGAACTTATTGTTTTTATATTTTTTACTTTATTTATAAAATTTTTTATTTTTTCTTTTATCGTTGGCTTTAAAGTTATTTCTTTTACTTTTTCTATTAACTTTGTATTGTCATTTAAAGGTTCTTTTGATTGTGGGTAATATTTTCTTACTATTTCTTCTATGTCAAATTTCAAATGCTTATAATCATGACCCAATTTACTTTCTATTAGTTCTTGTGCGTTTTCCCCTTTTTTTGTTTTTTCTTCTTGAGTAAATAATTGTTTATTATACGCCTCTGCTTTTTCTTCAAATTCAACATAAGTTACCAATGCTTCCCAATCATCAACTTTATTATTTTCTTCTAGTCCATAAATTCTATCTACACTCTTTACTATTGTCCTAATTTTAAACATGTCATAATATATTCTATCTAATGTTTCTTTTTTGTCTTTACTACAATTTAATACATTTTCTAATCTACAAGATATCACATTATTTGCTGCATCCATCATATTTTTAAACCCTAACGAAATATTTTCTTTGTCATTATTATTTGATGCATTGAATATTATATTCAAACTACTTTTGAATACATCTAATGTATTTTCTATATCTGCATATGGAAATTTATTTTTCAAATATTTATAAAAGAAATCTTCTCCTTTATCTTTGAGTTTCGCTAGTTGAGGTTCTGTAATATCAAATGTAGCAGACAAAATTTCCCCAGGACACTTTAGAGTTGAATAACTGCCATTATTTATAAAGTCAATTCCCAAATCATCTGTGTACATAGTTTTATCACTAGAAATTAAACTTGCTGATAACACATTTGCGTATTCATTAAGCATTGTATCTTTTTGGTTTGTATCAAAATTTGTTACTTTATAAAGTCCATTCCTTACTAATTTTCCATCACTTCTTTTTAAATCTGTAGCATGTAAACATTCATGAAATAAATTATCTACTATACCTGCATTTATTCCTTCATTTGTCGGTGCATTCTTAACATTTTCTATAACCTTCTCATTTATGTATATTGCTTTGTCATTATTTGAATCCCTAAATCCACCCATCCATAAAGATGGCATTCCTACTTTTTTCATATCTACAATTTTTATTTTTTTTACATTGTTCTTAAAATTTTGATATTTTTCTAAGAATTCCTCCCTGGGCCACTCAAACTTTTCATTTGCACGCAAGAAGAAATCATATAATAATGGTGATAGCCTTTTATCATATCTTTTATTTGCTTTAATTAAATCATCTACATATTTTATGATTTCTTCTTTTGACATTTTATCTTCTTTATCTGTTTGCATTTGTTTCTACCTCATTTTTTATACTTAAATTTTTTTGCATAATTCAGTAAATTCTCTTTGGTATTCCTAACCAATTAAGCCCCTACATCTATTTATTAATTCCAAAAAGTGACAAATACCTCTCTAGTACCAGATACCCCAAAAGGATTTTCCAGTCGTTTGGCTAAAGCAAGTTCCGAATGAAATATGCCTAGTAACGTCTCCAATTAGAATCAATTACAATTAGCCTTCCACTATTCTCACAATTTGCTGTTCTAGTTCTTTTATTTTATCATTTAATTTCTCTATATCTCCATCATTAGCATCTTCATTTAGCATTTCTTCTTTTACTATTGTGCTCATGTCTTCTAGCTCTTCTTTTAGTGTTTGTATTCTTCCTAATACTTCTAGGCGTATATATTGTCTTTCACGTTGTTTTGTTCCTTTTATTCTTCCTAGTCTTTCTACTTCTTCGTTTAATTCATATTGCTCACCATATTCTGGTATTATTACTGGTATTTTGGTAGTTCCTTGTATTTTTTGTTTTAGTATTACTTGACCTTCTGGCTCTCCATGTACTAGGAATATTGTTTTTGGTTTTCTAAAAAATGAGTATATGAAGTTTAATAGCCATTCTTGATCTGCATGACCTGAATATCCTTCTATATATTCTATTCTTGCATTTACTGCTATTTCTTCGCCAAATAGTTTTACTGTTTTTGCTCCATCTACTATTTTTCTTCCTAGAGTTCCTACTGCTTGGTATCCTACAAATAGTATTGTGCTATTTGGGTTCCAAAGGTTATGTTTCAAATGATGCTTTATTCTTCCTACTTCACACATTCCACTTGCTGATATTATTATTGATGATTCATTTTTTGCATTTAGTTCTTTTGATTCTTCTGCTGTTTTCGTAAACTGAAGACCTGGAAATTCTAATGGGTTATCTCCGCTTCTCATTATTTCCTGTGTATCTTCGTCAAATAAATCCATATTATCTTTAAATATCTCTGTTGCTGATATTGCAAGTGGGCTATCTACATATACTGGTGCTTTCATTAATGTTTCATATTTTTTTCTAAATTCTTCATCTTGTACTATATCTTTTAGTTGGTTTAGTTCATATAAAATTTCTTGTGTTCTTCCTACTGCAAAAGAAGGAATTACTACTGTTCCACCTTTATCTAAAGTTTCTGAAACTATTTTTAAAAATTCAGTTGCTTTATTTTCATCTCTATTATGAAGTCTTCCACCATAAGTTGATTCCATTACTAAATAATCTGCATCTTCAATCATAGTTGGCTCTGATAGTAGTGGGATATCATTATTTCCTAAATCACCTGTGAATACTGCTTTTGTTCTTTTTCCATTTTCGTCTGCCCATATTTCTATTATGCTTGAGCCTAGCATATGTCCTGCATCATTAAAACGCACATGTATATTTTCATCTATGTCAATTATTTCATCATATTTTACTGGGCAGAATATATCTAAACATTTTAGAGCTTCTTCTGCTGTATAAAGTGGTGGAATTGGGTCTAAGCCTTTTCTTACTCTTTTCTTGTTTTTCCACTCTATTTCCATTTCTTGAATGTGACCGCTATCTGGTAACATTATAGAACATAAGTCACAAGTTGCTTTTGTGGCATATATAGGTTTTCTAAAGCCTTCATTATATAGTTTTGGTATTCTTCCTGAGTGGTCTATGTGTGCATGGGTAAGTAGCATAAAGTCTAATTCATTTACATCAAATGCAAAAGGTGATGAATTCTCCCATTCATCTTGTGCTGCTCCTTGGTACATTCCACAATCTACCAAAAACTTTTTACCTGCTGCTTCTACTAAAAAGTTAGAGCCAGTAACAGTTTTTGTTGCTCCTAAAAAAGTAACTTTCATAAAAATTCCTCTCTTTCCAAAAGGGACGCCCCTTTTTCGAAAATTTTTGCTAAAAGGGACACCCCTTTTAACAAATTACATTAATTTTTGTATGTATATTTTTAGTACTACTTTAAAGGGGTGTCCCTTTTAGTAATTTTTTTTGAAAAAAGGACGTCCCTTTTGGCTGATTTATTGCCATATTTTTATTTTTTTGTTTAGCTTTACGCTCAACTCGGTTTTTTCTGTTATTTCTATTTGCTTTGTTTCGTCGTGAGTGTTTCCGTCATATATGTTTAGTGTTAATGTTCCTTTGCTGTATTTTAGTGTATATACTATTGTATCTAAGTCTATTATTTTTGTTTCATATATTTGTTTTAATATTTCATAATTTGTTTTTTCGTCTTCACTTAGTTTTGTTAGTATTTTTTCGTTGCATGCTTTTCCGTGTTAGCTCTTTTTGTACATATTTTTTTTCTTTTTCTAGTTCTACTATTGGTGATATTTTTTTGTAATATCTTAGTTCATATATTAGTTTTTCTATTTCACTTTTTTCTTTTGCTTTTTCTATTTTTTTTGAAAAGCATTCTAAGAAACTTTTTTCTAACTTATTTTGCAATCTTAGTACATTTTCTTTTGTGTTTTCTTCTATGTGTATTTCTTTATAAAAATTCAATTTCTCTTCTAATTGATTTTTTATTTTTACATATTGTTGTGGTTCCATTTTTTTGTTTATTTCTTTTATTTGTTCTATTTTTTTATTTCTTTGTTTTTCTAACATTAATTTTAAATGACTTGTACTAAATATTTTTTCTTTGTTTGGTAATTTTGAATTTCGCTTTTCATATTCTTTTCTTAATTTTATTTCATCATTTAATATTGTATCTATTTCTTTTATTTGTTTTGTTATTTGTTTTTTTTGTAGTGATAGATTTTCTATGAATACCTTATTATTACTCATACTTTTTAGTTCTTTTTTTAAATCTTGTATTTTTTCTTCTACTTTTTGTTTGTATTCTTTATTGTAGTTTGCGGTATTTAATATTGCTACTTTTATGAAACTTTTGAAGAATTTTTCGTTTAGTTCTTCTCCATAATTTTCTATAAATTTATTTATTATTTTTTGTACATGGTCTATTTTTTCTCCTTGTATTTCTTCTTTTGTTATTCCAAAGCTTTCATTGTATTTGCTGCTTAGTATTACATTGCTTGGTATTTCTTCTATTTCATTTTCTTCTTTTCTATTATTTATCCAGTTTTCTATACCTTTATTTCCTATTAATATTATTAGCATTTGATATAATTTATTATATATTTGTTTTCTAAATTCTAATTTTGTTATATCCCATGACCAACCATTAAAGTTGGTTATTAGTTCTAGGGAGTTTTCTTTGTTTCCTATTAATAGTGTTTGAATTATTGGCTCTTCCATTAGTTCATATTTTCTAACAGAAATTTCTATTTTTTCCTGTCTCATTTTCATTATTGCTTCTAATATACTTTTTTCATTTTGAAAGGTTTGTATTTTTCCTTTTTCTTTATCTACTATACAGTTTATATTTTTTTCGTATAGTTCTTGCCCTTCTTTACCTGTCATTTTTATTATTTCTATTTCTTCACATCTTTTCTCTATTGTTTCTAATATTTCTTTTACAAATTGCTTTTTTGAGCATACATTCACCTTTACTTTTTTGTAATCTTCATATGCATTTTCTATTTTATATAGCATGCTTAAAAGAAGGTTTTTTACATCACTTGAAAAAGCCTTCTGCTCTAATATTACTTCTAGTTCGTTGTTATAGTCTTTTATTATTTTTGAAAAAATATCTTTTGGCATTTTTTCTTACCTTTCTTTTGTGTTCATCTTCTTATTTATAATATCCTATTTTTCCTTTTTATACAATAGTTTTAGATGTAAAAATAAAAAAATGCCTAGGTGGCAACGTAATTAACATACGTTTAGCTTTTAGCTACCTTACCTAGGTCTTACTATAAATATTTTACCATACTCAAAAACTGCATGTCAATTATTTATTAGCATTTATCTATTACAATTACTGGTACATATATTTCATCTTCTGAATATCCTGCATGTTGTGATTTTAACACTTCGTCGCCTTTGGTTATTACGAATTTACTTGAATTGTTCGTTTATATATTTCAATTAGGTCTGGGTCGTTTTGATTCTCTGGTAAGTTGTCTATATCAAAAAACTTCATATCTTTTGATTCTCTATCCCATTTTAGTTCTCCTGAATAATTTTTTATACAATATAATGTGGTATTGTTTATTACTACATCTCCATTTGGATATTCATTTCTTCTACTTGAACCTGAAACTATATCTATAAGTTGTAGGTCTTTTTCTTTTATACTTCATAATTCATTACTATTAATATTTCTTTTAAGTTGGTCAATTAAATTTCATTTTCTAATAGTTCTTTTTGCATCTTTTTAGAAAATGTTTTGACCACTTCTTCATACGAATGATCTATCATTTCAATAATTATATCATCTTCGATATCTTTTCCTATATATACTGTATTCCAATAATTAGCTTGTACTGATGGACAATGATATCCTTTTATTACAGTTCCTTCATATTTTTTTCTATATAATTCTGCTAATAGCATATTACATTTTAGTGTTATTTTATAATCATTTTTTAATGGGTACAATTGAGCAAATAATTTTTTATTAACTTTGAAACATATGGGTATATTTCCAAATGGATAGTCTATATATGCTTTATTTTTTGCTAAACAATATTGTTTTATTTCTTCTACTTCCATTACTCAAAAATTACCATTTCTTCATCATTTATATAAATTGCTTGATTATTTGTTAAATCAATTGCATCATCATTTACTATTACTCCATTTTTGCTTCCTTTTTCACAATGTACATCTAATTTGTTTTTTATAAATTCTAAATTGTTTTCGTAGTTTCCTGATGTTGCTATACTTCCTGCACTTACGCCAATATATATTCCACCATTATTTATAAATTTATTTACAACTTCCTTAAAGTTAATTTCATTCATTCTATCTACTAGGTATTTTGTATTACCTCCACATACATATATTGCATCAAATTTTTGTAGTTCTTCTTCATTAATTGCTTTATGCATGTTGTATACAGTTATATTTTCTTCTTTTATTCCACAGTTTAATAAATCATCTGCACATTTAGATAGTATCTTTACTGCGCCAATATCTATAGCAGCAGTTATTATAAATAATACCTTTGCTTCTTGTACATTTCTATTTAAAAGTTCTAAAAATTTATTTTCTATATTTTTATTTTCAAATCCTGCACTTGTTAATAATATTTTTTTCATTTTTTACTTTTCTCCTTTTTCTTATTGGCTTCCTATTGGGGACAGTTACTAATCTACTTATTCATTATTCATTATTTACTATTCATTTAAGCAATTTCTTCGAAGAGTGGACAGCTGCTAGCTGCCCCTACATCTATTTTTTTCTTATTGTTTTCCTATTGGGATAGTTACTAATCTACCGTTTTCAATATAATTATTCATTATTTATTATTCACTATTCATTATTCATTTAAGCAATTCCTTCGAAGCACGGACGACTAATAGTCGCCCCTACATTTCTTTTGATGTTTAAAATATTTTCTAGTATTCTTCTTGGTTTGAGTTTAGGGCTCCTATTTTCTTTATTGTGTCCATTGCTTTTGCTACTTCTGAAGTTGGCTCGGCTGGAGTTGCTACTGGGGCTGTTCCCATTTTTAGCTCTGCCCATCTTTCTTTTGGCATTAGTACTTCACGTGGTTTGCTTCCTTGGTAGCCTGATATTATTCCTCTTTCTTCCATTTGGTCTATTATTCTTCCTGCACGTGCATAGCCTACTTTGAATCTTCTTTGTATAAATGAGGTTGAGGCTTGCCCTGTTTCAACTACTACTTCTATTGCGTCCATTAGGAATGGGTCTGTGTCATCTTCTGATGCTTCTTCCATCATTTCTTTGTCTGATTTGTTTGAGTTTTCTATACTTTCTAGTATATCTTCATTGTATGTTACTTCTCCATTTGCTTTTACAAAGTCTACTATTTTTTCTACTTCGCCATCTGATACAAATGCTCCTTGCACCCTTGTTGGTTTTGGTGCTCCTGCTGGGTAGAATAGCATGTCTCCTTTTCCTAGTAGTTTTTCTGCTCCTACCATGTCTAATATTGTTCTTGAGTCTACTTGTGATGATACTGCAAATGCTATTCTTGATGGTATGTTTGCTTTTATTAAACCTGTTATTACATCTACTGATGGCCTTTGTGTTGCTATTACTAGGTGCATTCCTGCTGCTCTTGCTTTTTGTGCTAACCTACATATTGCATCTTCTACATCGTTCTTGGCTACCATCATAAGGTCTGCAAGCTCATCTATTATTATTACTATGTGTGGAAGCCTTCCTATTCCATCTTCATTTTTTATTGCTTCATTGTAACCTTTTAAATCTCTTACTCCTTTTTGCGCAAATGTGCTATATCTATTTTCCATTTCTTGAACTGCCCATGCTAATGCTCCGAGCCGCTTTTCTTGGGTCTGTTACTACTGGTATAAGAAGATGTGGTATTCCATTATATACTGATAGTTCTACTACTTTTGGGTCTACCATTACTAGTTTTACTTCACTTGGTTTTGCTTTATATATTATACTTGATATTAATGTGTTTATACATACTGACTTTCCTGAACCTGTTGCTCCTGCTATCATTACATGTGGCATTTTTGCTATGTCTGTTACTATCTCTTTTCCTGCTACGTCTTTTCCTAGTGCAAATGCTAATTTTGATTTATGACTTCTGAATTCGTCGGTATCTATTATTTCTCTAAAGTGTACTACTTCATTTTCTTTATTTGGTACTTCTATTCCTACTGCTTGTTTTCCTGGTATTGGTGCTTCTATTCTTATTGTTTCTGCTGCTAAGTTTAGTGCTATGTCATCTGCTAAGTTTGCTATTTTACTTACACGTACACCTTCTGCTGGTTTTAGTTC
>CATNCV010000058.1 GCA_950096965.1 uncultured Clostridiaceae bacterium
TATTGTAGGCGAAATAGATATTGGCTTATTCAATATTGTAGCGATGGGAAAATACGTTACAGTAGTTGCAGGCAAAACATATGTAAATAATTTTTGCAACCAACGTGGAAATGCAATCATTGGATATTGCATTGTTGATACACTTCCCTGAATAAAAACACTCATAAACTCAGTGTTCTGCGTGATTTTGAAAATAATTATTCCAACAAACATATATAATGCAAAATATAATAAGCAGCCTGCAATTATTGTATACAACAAAACCAACCACTCAAAAGTGTTTATCGAGTTTCTATTAATAACAATTCCTACTGTCAATACGATAAATGCTTGTATTGCTCTTCCCAAACGTGCCAGTTGAAAACTAAAAGCACTAATCTGTACAACCGTATTCACTGGTCTAAGTAAATACCTATCATATTCTCCATTCCTAACAAGAGAAAACATATTTGATTCAAAACCTCGCATAAAAACTTCTGCCATAGCAAAGGCCCAGTTAATAATTCCATATGTTAAAAAGACTTCCTGCAGAGTCCAGCCACATATTTCATCAAATTGTGCGAACAGTGCCCACATAGCTAAAAACTCCATAAAGAAAGATAAAAACTGATTTAACAAACCAAAACAAGCATTGATTGGATAAGCAAATTGACTTCTTAATCTATACCATACAATTTTACAATAAATTAATATATTTTCCATATCATTTCTCCTCATTAACCACCTTGCACTACCATACGTTTTTCACCATTTCTAAATAGCAGATAATTTATCCCCCATAAACAACATGTCCACATTAATTGTAGTAAAATAAATGCAAAGCATTCTTCATACGAATATGCTCCTATTAATATCATTGCAGGGGTATCAATAACTCCTTTAAACGGTTGTATTCTCAATATCCATTGTCCCCATTCAGGGAAAAAAGAAAGGGGAATTACTGTACCAGATAATACCATTGCTACAGAATTGATTACTCCAAAAAAATTCGAAGCATTGGTAAGATGTAACGCTAAGGAATACAAAAACACTGTAATCATTGAGCTCAAGAAAAATGAGACACTTAAACTCAAAACAAACAACATCACATGCCACTTTGTCCCTGCAACAATCATGTAATTAGAGAATCCGAACACTGGTAATACTGCTAAATTGAATGCAAGCAAAGGGATTGCTCTCATTATTGTATTAGCCAATCTCCATGACAATGTTCTAGAATATAATAACCCTAAAAGAGAGCCCGGTCGAGCCATCTCGTAAACGATATTTCCTGAAACAAATAAATTCATATCCTCCCAATTTACATTCCACGGTATTAATGCAAAAAAAATCTGGGTAAGCCAAATGTATGTAACTGATTCTGCAATATTCATTGGCGAACTATTTATATTATTTTTGATAAATACTGTTAAAATAAATATTTTAAAAAATGCAAAAATAATTTGTGTTATTCCTCCGGAAAGCACGGTAAATTTGTATGTTAACATCGTTTTAAAACGTGCAATAAATTGTGCTTTAAACATTAAACATTCCTCCCAACTTTTTAAATATACTTCAAAAATTTTTTCATCGCCCTTTTGGACTTTATAATAAAAATATTACCATAACCCTCCATAGTTATATTTTCAAAAAATTTGTACTGTTCCACTGTATATTTTACAATTCCCTCCTTAGAAAGAACGAAACAAAAAGTCTCATAATTATCCCCACAAATTTTTTGCCTAAATAGAATACGAGTTATACTCCTTAACAATACCCTAACTAATAGAACTACTATATTGTTTTTTAAAAGAACCACTGCTGGTTCATGCAGTAAAATCAAATCGTTTACTTCATTATAATAACCATCCACAACCCATGACTCTGCATTCAATTTCTCTTCCACTATATCTCTAAACTCTTTTTCACTTCTTCGCCTCCAACCAGTTAACCAATATATTTTATCAAGTTCAACATGCTTACTACCAATTCTCATACAAATATTTTCACTTAACCAAGACTTTCCTGCTCCTGGCGGTCCAATAATCCAAATTTTATTATACATCCTTCAATAATCCTCCTAATAATTCTATTGTTTCACTTATGTTACCAATATTTTGTTTTACATGATACATAGGTATATGACCAAGGATGTGCTCCATCGATTCTTTATCAGTAAAACAACCTTCAAAATAGGTTTCAAACTTACGAAAATATTTATTCATATTTTTATCGACAAACCGGTAAAACAATTGGAGTTTTTCCTCGTCTTTTACCCTTTCAATTATTGTACCTACCTCATTATGAAACTCAGGAAATATTATCGCATCTATAGAAAAATATTTTCTAATACTACACTGAAATAATTTCCCTAATTCATCCACATAAATAAAAGTATTATTTTGTATTCTTTTAATATTTCTTGTGCTTCTTTTATTTTTCCTTTATTTCCTGAAGCTATTACTATTTCATTATTCATTTTCTTCTTCCTTTCAAAAAAATATTGATTTTTTATAATTGTATTTATAAATTACTTTTATTAAACCCAATATTGTATAAAATCTTCATTAAACATATACCTTGCTGATGGCCTATATGCTGATTCTTTTACAATTTTATCTGTTTTCTTTATCATTGGTTCTATTTTCTTTCTAAAATTAGCTGATATTAATTTTTTGTCTAATATTATTTCATATACTTGCTGTAATTCTGAAATTGTAAATTCTTCTTCTAAAAAACTAAATGCTATATTTGTATTTTCTATTCTATTTCTTAGCCTTTTTATTCCTGTATGAATTATTATTGCTGTTAACTCATTTATTTGTGTTTTTTCTTGTAGCTTATGTATGTATTCTATTGCATTTTTCTCCATTTTCGTAGTTGTTATCATTTTATATTCTATTACTTTTTCATTACTTCTTAGTGTAACCTTTTGTGTTTTCATTTTTGCTTCTATATCTTCAATAGAAATATCATAAAATTTTATATTTGTAATATTATTTTTTATATTATTTTTATTTATTATTACTAAATATGTAACTATTAATTCTTGATCATCTTCATAATATCCGTGGGTCTCCCCATGTGTATAACTGTTCTATATAAAATTTTGTTGTTCCAAACATTTCCTCTACTTTATCACTTACTGTAGTTTTTAAATTCTCTTTATTACTAATATCGAATATTGGCAACTTGTTCTTTTCGTTTAATGCTATTTGTAACTTTTTTTCTTTTAGTCTTCTTACGTCTTTTCTTTCGTCATTATCTGTACTAAATATTATTACATTACTTTTGACATTCATCTTTTAGTTCCTTTCCAAATATGTTTGTATATTTTGGTTATGTTGTTTGCTATTTTTTATTATACTTCTTATATCTATTTTTCCTACATTTTCTATAAATTTGTATAATGTTTTCTCATCTAAAATATCTAGTTTTCCCTCTTTATATCCTATATCTTTTTGTATTTCTTTTGGTATGCTAATTTCATATTTCTCAATTATTCTCTTATTTAGTTTATCATAGTCTTCATAAATACTTTTACTCCATTTTTTTAAATATTTATTATAGAATAGTTCATCTGTTAACAAATGTAGAAAATATCCTTCGTTAAAACTGTTTGAAAGTTTATTTTCATTTATGTATTTTTGCAAATTTGGTTTACTTGAGTAAGGTCCATAATGTGATAGTTTTTTATCTTCTGCTTGGTCTGGTGCTATAATTCCTTTTATGAAGCTTTCTATATTTTGTATTTCATTATTTTTAGAATATATTTTTCCTACTGCTAAGTGTATTGTATATCCTGGCATTTTACTTTTCTAAGTATGCTTTTTACTTTTATAACATACTTTATTCTCCTTCCTAATTCCATATTGTTTTTTACATATTAAGTATTTGAATTATACCTATTTTTTACCTATTTTGTCAATGTATTTAATGTAATTGCCAATTGTTCTGCTAATCCAGTATAATTTTTTGGTTCTAATTTTAATAATATCTCTTTATCCGATTTGTCTATTTTTAATTGTTTTATGAAATTTCTCATTTCTTCCATGCTTATATTTTTTCCTCTAGTTATAGTTTTCAATGTTTCGTAAGCATTTTCATGTTTATTTTTTCTTAATATTGTTTGAACCGCTTCTGCCAATACTTCTGGCGTATTTTCTAGTTCTTTTTCTAGTATCTCTTCATTTACTTTTAATTTACCCATTCCTATAACTGATTGCTTTATTGCTATTAATGTATAACCTATTGCAGTTCCTATATTTCTTAACATTGATGAATCACTTAAGTCTCTTTGCATTCTAGATATTTGTAAGTTCTCTGTAAATGCTGTTAATATTGCGTTTGCCATTTTTACATTTGCCATTGAATTTTCAAAATTAATTGGATTAATTTTATGTGGCATAACTGATGAGCCTATTTCTCCTTTTATATTATTTTGTAAGAAATAATTTCTACTGATATATAGCCACATGTCACTATCAAAGTCTAAAATTATATTATTTAGCAGTTTTATTTTTGAAAATATTATACATATATTATCATGTGATTCTATTTGTGTTGTATACAAATTATTTTCTAGTCCAAAGCTTTCCACAAATTCTTTACTTATTTTTAGCCAATCAACAGTTGGGTATGAAATTATATGTGCATTAAAATTTCCTACTGTTCCATTAAATTTCCCTGATATTTTTTCTTGTTTAATTTTATTTAATATTTTATTTAGCCTATATACAAATATTGCTAGTTCTTTTCCTACTGTTGTCGGTGTTGCATTTTGCCCATGTGTATGTGAAAGCATCCTAATTTTTGCATATTCATTTGCTTTTTGTTTTATAATTTTAATTAGTTCTTCTATATTTTTTATATATACTTCTTCAATTAATTGTTTTATCATAATTCCATATGCTAAATTATTTATGTCTTCTGAGGTACATGCGAAGTGTATTAAATAGTTATATTTTTCTATATTATTTTCTTTAAATTTTTCATTTATATAATATTCCACTGCCTTTACATCATGTTTTGTTGTCTCTTCTATTTCTTTTACTCTTTTTACTTGTTTTAAATCTATTCCTTCTATTATTTTATTTAGTATTTCTAGTTCTTTTTTAGTTAATTGTATATTTAATTCTTCTATTTTAGCAAGCTTTTTTAACCATTCTATTTCAACTATAATTCTATTCTTTATTAAGTGATATTCACTAAAATAGTTTCCTACTTCTTTTGTCATTTCACTATATCTTCCATCTATTGGAGAGATACTATATATATAATCTAGCATAAATATTTTCCTCCTTTATTTAGCATACAATCATTGAATCTCTTCCTGCTCCTGTTCCTATGAATTTTATTGGAACTTTTACAATTTCTTCAATCCTATCTAAATATTTTTTTGCATTTTCTGGTAAGTCTTCTCTATTTTTTATACCTTCTATATTTCCGAAGTTTCCTTCAAATTCTTCATATACTGGCTCACATTTTTTTATTTCTTCATCTTCTAGTACAAAGTCCATTGTTACTTTTCCTTCTTTTTTATAACCTACACATAATTTTATTTTGTCTAGTTTTCCTATTGTATCTACATGGTTTATGGCAAGACCTGTTAGTCCATTTACCATTGCAGCATATTTTAGTGCTACTAAATCTAGCCATCCACATCTACGTGGTCTTTTAGTTGTTGTTCCATATTCATGGCCTAATTCTCTTATTGTATCACCTATTTCGTTATTTTGCTCTGTTATATATGGTCCTTCTCCTACTCTTGATGAATATGCCTTTAGTACTCCATATACTTCTCCTATATATTTTGCTCCTATTCCTGTTCCTGTACATACTCCTCCAATTGTTGGATTTGATGATGTAACATATGGGTAACTTCCAAAGTCTATATCTAAAAGTGTTGCCTGTGCTCCTTCACATAGAATTTTTTTATTTTCTTCTATTGCATTGTGCATTAATGTTACTGTGTCTACTACATATTTTTTTAATATTTGTGCATATTCTTTATATTCTTTTACTACTTCTTCTGCATTTATCGTTTCATAATTATATATTTTAAATATTTCATTCTTGTTTTCTATATTTTTTCTTAATTGTTTTTCAAATCTTCCATTTACTAAGTCTCCCATTCGTATTCCACATCTTTCAAATTTGTCGCAGTATACTGGTCCTATTCCTCTTGCTGTTGTTCCTATTTTATCTTCTCTTCTTAATTCTTCTTGTAATTTATCCATTTGTACATGGTATGGGAATATTACATGTGATTTATCACTTATCTTCAAGTTTTCTACACTATACCCATTTTCTTCAATATTTTTCATTTCTTCTATTAACACTTTTGGGTCTACTACTACTCCATTTCCTATTACTGCTATTGTATTTTTGTTTAATATTCCTGATGGAATTAGGTGAAATGCAAATTTCTTCCCTTCAATTTCTATTGAGTGTCCTGCATTATTTCCTCCTGAGCACCTTACTGAAATGTCTGCATTTTGTGATAAATAATCAATTATCTTTCCTTTTCCTTCGTCTCCATAAAAGCTTCCTAAAACAACATCTACTTTATTCATAATATTCCTCCTTTTTACTTATTGTTTTTTTTATAATAAGTAATTTCGTTTACATTATATTTGCGTTTTTTATTTTTGTCAATACTTTTTATAAAAAATATAATAAGTATTTTTTATTTGTTTCTAACTATACAGGGAAATAGCGTAATTTGGGGCAAATTACGCTATTTATAAATAATTTAAATTAGAGAGTGGTTATTTGTTAAATTAATTAAATTTGATTAGCTTGAATACATCTCCTGTATTCTCTTTTATTTTCTTCGCATGTGATTAATGTTAGTTTATTTTCTTTAGTATTTTGAATACATGACAAATCAGTTTCTTCAATTATTTCGTTTCTTACTACTTCATATTTTCTTTCTCCATATTTTGTTTGATATATTATTATATCTCCTCGTTCTAGCTTTTTAATTTCTGCAAAATAATTATATTTATATCCTCTGTTATGTGCAGCTAGAGCTACATTTCCATTCCATATACTTGAACTTTCAAAATGCCCTACTGCCTTTCTTAAAATTTCTTTTTCAGTCCCTTCTATAATTGGTGCATCTAAATGTATTTTTGAGATTTTAATCCTCCAATTATTACTTCTATATTGGCTATTATCCATTTTTTCTGCATCCGTTGTATTAATTGGGGCTAAATTTACTGTTTTTAGAACAAAATTTGAATTAACTTGCTTTTTTTGAATATTAAAATATTTCATTAGAATTGAACCAGCTGATATTAATATTATTATTAAAATTAAAATTATTATATTTATGATAGTCAGTTTTCTTTTGCTAAATTTAAACATACATATTATCACCTTCTTTTTCTTTTTATTCTCTTTTGTTTAATCGTTAGGGGTAACATCTTTTTTATATCTTTTGTTTATTAGCAATGTTGCAACTCTTTGCTTGTCTTTATATTAACATAAACTTAATTTTATGTAAAGAACTTTTCATCGTGCTAAAATGCCCTTTTTCTACATTTTATGCTATATATTTTCCTATTATTATTCTTTTCTATATTTTTCCTTATCAAAGCTTGACTATTTATTTTATTTTTTGTAGAAAAGTTTTTTGATTTTTTTATGAGATTTTAGGGACGCACCCTAAAATCTCATTTTTCCTTCTTTCTTTGAGATTTTAAGGTACGTCCCTATTATCCATTAGGAAACGTCCCCAATGGGAATGTCAAGTTCAAAATAAAACTCTACTCCATCTTCTTTGTTTTGCACTCCATAGTTGTTTTGGTAGTTGTTCATTATGGCTTTTACTAGTGCTAACCCTATTCCTGTTCCGCCTTCTGCTCTGTTTCTTGAGGTGTCTTCTTTATAGAACCTTTGCCATATTTTGTTTAGATTCTCTTCTTTTATTTTTTCACCTGTGTTAAATACTTTTATCCTTACTTTGTTATTTTCTCTTTCTTCTATTTCTATTTTTATTTGTTTTTTTCCGTTTACTTCTATTGCATGTTTTATTGCGTTTGTGAAGTAGTTTGTTACTACTTGGTCTATATAGAAATTATCTGCTATTACTGTTACTTTTTTACTTTGATCAAATTCTACTTTTATATTTTTTTCTTCTAACATTACTTTACATTTTCTTATTACTTCATTTATTAGCTCTACTATGTCAAATTTTGTGTTTGTTAATTTTCTTTTTCCATATTCTAGTTTCATTAGTTCTAATAGGCTTTTTACTAGCGTATCCATTTTTCCTGCTTCGTCTAGTATTACTTCTGCATAGAATTTTCTAGATTCTTCGTCTGTATTTACGTTTTCTACTAATCCTTCTGCATACCCTTGTATTAATGCTATTGGTGTTTTTAGCTCGTGTGATACATCTGATATGAATTGTTTTCTCATTTCGTCTATTTTTGATTTTTCTTCTATATCTTTTTCTAGTTCTACATTTGTTTCTCTTAATTGCTTTATTGTTGCTTCTAGTTTTTCTGACATTAGGTTTATGCTTTTACCTAAGTTGTTTATTTCGTCATCTGCTACATTTTCTATGTACTTTTTACTAAAATCTAGTTTTGACATATTTGTTGCTATTTTATTTAGTTCTGTTATTGGCTGAGTAAATTTTCTCGATATTATTGATGCTATTATTCCAGCTATTAGTATTGATATTCCTCCTATTAGTATTAATAGGTTATTTGAAATTCTTACACTTTCTTGTATTGATGATATAGGTATTCGTATATATAACATATTTCCATTGTCTAGTTCACCTGTAAGGAATATGTAGTTTATAGAGCTTCTTAGGTCTACTATTTTTCTTATTACTACTTTACTATTTTTGTATATTATTACATCTTTGTTTCCTTTATAGTTTAAGCTACTTATTTTATTGTTCATTATTAGTTCATTTATTTTGTCTATTGCTGTTGTTAGTTCTTTGCCTGAACTATATAATAGCAAGTTTTCGTCATTTTTTATTAGTATGTCCAAATCATTTTTTATTGATATTTTATTTAGTTCTTCATCTATGTTTATATTTGAATTGCCATTTTTTTCTATCTCATTATAATATATATTTATTTTTTCGTATACTGTTTTTATATTTTCTGTTTTTGAATACAGATAAAAGCTTTCTAATACTACATTATTTATTATTATTAGGAATAAAACAATTAGTATTACTACTATACATAGTGATGTGAATAACTTTACTCTTATTGATTTAAATTGATTTTTTAGCTTTTCCATTATTACCTCTTTTTATAACCTTTCTTATTTAGTAGAAAAAAAGTAACATTCCATTGTGTCACTATTTTTATTTATAACAGTATTTTTTTATTACTGTAAGTTGTTGCATAGAGTAGTCCTCCTGCTATTCGAAGTTTTGCTATATAGCAATTTCTTTGGAGTACAGGAGATTAACTTTGTATAACTTATCTCTAACTCTCTATTCACTCAAAGATCTAAGAAAATAATCGCTCCTACATTTGAAATCGATTTTTTATATACTGTAAAATAGCCAAAAATCTCCGTCCCCATTGGCTTACTTTGGCTTACTATTTTACTTCGAATTTGTATCCTATCCCTCGTACTGTTTCTATATATTTTCCTTTTTTTCCTAGTTTATGTCTTACTTTTTTTATGTGGCTATCTATTGTTCTTGAATCTCCATAGTAGTCATAGTTCCATACATTATTTAATATTTTGTCTCTTGATAATGCTATTCCATTATTATCTACTAAGTATTTTAATAGTTCATATTCTCTTAGGCTTAGTTCTATTTCTCTTCCTTCTACTTTTACAGTTCTTCCATCTACATCTATTATTATTCCACCATATTCTTTAGTAGTGTTTTCATCTTTTTTGGTTCTTTTTAGTATAGCCTCTACCCTTGCTACTAATATTTTAGGACTAAATGGTTTTGATATGTATTCGTCTACTCCAAGTTCAAAACCAAATAGTTCGTCTTGCTCTTCTCCTCTTGCTGTTAGCATTATTATTGGGACTTTTGAGGTTTGTCTTATTTGACGAAGAACTGACCATCCATCTAATTTTGGCATCATTACATCTAACAATATAATTTGTATTTTATTTTTATTTGCTTCAAATATTTGCAAAGCTTCTTCTCCATCTGCTGCTTCTAGTGTACTATAGCCTTTTTGCATCAAAAAGTCTTTTACTAATTTTCTCATTCTTGATTCATCATCTACTATTAGAACTGTTATATCATGCATAACAAATCCTCCCTATTATTTGTATATTTTATTAAAGACACTAAAGGAAATGTATTCCTTAGTGTCTTTATATTATAATTGTTTTTTATGTCTTTTTCGTGAATTTTTGATATTTTATTTAGGTATTCCAGTTTCTTAGCCTTTCTTTAAAGCTCATATTGTCTTCTATTTGTGCTTTGCTATAATTTATTGGTTGTGGCTCTTCTATATATTGGTTTTGTTCTAATTGCTCTAGCTTTTTTTGAACAAATGGATTACCTAATTTTACACAGTATTCCATATGCTTTCTATCTGACATTTTTTTCTTCCTTTCGTTTTTTAGTTCTATTATTTATGCTTTCATCGCTTCTTTAATGTAGTTTATTTCTTCTTCTATGTCTAACCTCATAAATAAAGGTTCTCCTTTTTCTATTACTTTTCCACTTTCTATTTTACCATATTCTTGTATAGAATTCCAGCTTTTTAGTTCATTTTTTATTCCTAATTGTTTAAACATTTTTTCTGCTGTTTCTGGCATAAAAGGTTGTAGCAATACTGCTATAATTCTTAAATTCTCTATTAGATGATACATTACTGATTTTAACTTTTCTCTATCTTCTTCATTTTCTGATTTTGCTAATACCCATGGTGCTGTTTCATCTATATATTTATTTGACCTTGATATTATTTCCCAAATTCTTGAAAGTGCATTTGAAATGTGTATACTTTCCATATCTTCTTCAAATGCTTTTATCTTTTGTTGCACATATTCTTGCAAATTTTCATCTACTTCATTTTTGTTTTCTACATTTTGAGGAATATTTCCTTCAAAATATTTATTCATCATTCCTATTGTTCTATTTAATAGATTTCCTAAGTCATTACATAAGTCTATATTAAATCTTTCTACAAATCCTTCTGGTGTAAATACTCCATCTTGACCATATTGTAGCTCTTTTAATAAGTAATATTTACATGCATCTAGTCCATACCTTTCAATTAATAATTCTGGGTATACTACATTTCCTTTTGATTTTGACATTTTTCCGTCTTTCATCATTATCCAGCCATGTGCATATAGTTTTTTGGGAAGTGGCAAACCTAGTGCCATTAAGAATATTGGCCAATATATTCCGTGGAAACGTATTATATCTTTTCCTACTATTTGTAGGTTAGCTGGCCAGTATTTTTTTAGTTTACTGTCATCTCTAGAACCATAACCTAAAGCCGTTATATAGTTTGTTAGGGCATCTAACCATACATATACTACATGTTTTGGATTGCTTTTTACTTTTACTCCCCAATCAAAACTTGTACGTGATACACATAGGTCTTCTAAGCCTGGTTTTATAAAGTTATTGAATAGTTCGTTTTTTCTTGATTCTGGTGCTATGAAGTCTGGATTTTCTTCGTAAAATTTTACTAATCTATCTTGATATTTTTTCATATTGAAGAAGTATGATTCTTCCTTCATTTTCTTTACTTCTCTTCCGCAGTCTGGACATTTTCCATCTACTAGCTGTGTTTCTGTAAAGAAAGTTTCGCAAGGTACACAGTACCAACCTTCATATTCTCCTAAGTATATGTCACCTTGATCCATTAATTTATCAAATATATCTTCTACTACTTTTGTGTGTCTTTCTTCTGTAGTTCGTATAAAGTCGTCATAATGAATGTCCATTTTATCCCATAGTGTTTTAGCAATCTCTGCTATTTCATCTACGTGTTTTTGTGGTGTTTTTCCATTTTTTTCTGCTACATCTTGAATTTTTTGACCATGCTCGTCCATTCCTGTTAGCATATAGCAGTCATACCCTCTTAAAGTTTTATACCTTTTTATACAGTCTGCTAATACTGTTGTATAGGCTGTTCCTATATGGAATTTGCCACTTGGGTAATATATTGGGGTTGTTACATAAAATGTTTTATTTTCCATTTATAAATCATCTCTTTTCTTAAATTTATATATATTATTTACGTTTTTCCTTCTATTTAAGCATTTTACCATATTTTAGTAGGAATTACAATAAATTTTTAAAATTGATTTAATAAAATATGTATATTTACTTATTTACTAGTAATGCACATCTCATTTTTATTATTTTAGTTTCAATAGCATACTATAGTAAGTTTTGCTTGATATACATTTTAAATTCTATTTTTACATACAATTTTTCTCTATTTTTTTGATTTTGTAATTTTTTTTCGAAAATATCGCAAAATATGTAATGTACTAATTTAATTAAACTATTTGGTTTCTGTAAACTTAAACTTGTAAATGCTATATTCAATTTGGTTTTTAACTTAATTTAAATTGAAAGGAATGAATTTTATGGCAGTTGATTACAGCATTATTGGAGAAAGAATTAAAAATGCTAGAAAAGCTTGTAATATGACCGAACAAAAGTGGCTTCGCCACGCTGGCACTAATTTAAGTTAGTGCCTTTTATTTTTCTTCTCTAAATGTTATAATTCTTTTATGGAATTTTTAGATTATTTAGATGAAGAAATTAAACATACTTATA
>CATNCV010000059.1 GCA_950096965.1 uncultured Clostridiaceae bacterium
GGTGCCGAAGGTAACGATCTGGGCCACATGGTCCCCGCCGTACTTCCGGCGGACATACTCGATGACCTCCCCCCGCCGGGTGTCGCCGAAGTCCATGTCGATATCCGGCATGCTCACCCGCTCCGGGTTCAAAAAGCGCTCGAAGTAGAGTCCGTATTTCACCGGGTCGATGTCCGTGATATAGAGGCAGTAGCTGACCATAGAGCCCGCCGCACTGCCCCGGCCCGGCCCCACGGGAATCCCCACGCTCCGGGCATAGCGGACAAAGTCGGAGACGATGAGGAAATAGTCCGTAAAGCCCATTTTCTCAATCATGTCCTGCTCATACCGGAGCTGCTCCCGGTGGGCCTCATCCTCCCCGTAGCGGGCCCGGTAGCCCTCATCACAGAGCTTTTTTAAATAGGAAAAGCTGTCGTAGCCCGGGGGAAGCTGAAACTCCGGCAGATGGTATTTGCCAAAGGTGAAATCCATGCTGCACATGTCCGCCACCTTCGCCGTGTTCTCCAAGGCCCCATCGTAACCGGAAAACAGCTCCGCCATCTCCGCTTCGCTGCGAAGGTAGAAATTCCGGGGTTCGTAGCGCATCCGGTTCTCGTCGTCCAGGATCTTTCCCGTCTGGATGCAAAGGAGCACGTCGTGGGCTTCCGCGTCCTCCTTTCGGAGATAGTGGGCATCGTTGGTGCAGACCATGGGCAGCCCCGTCTCCCCGTGAATGCGCAGAATGCCCCGGTTCACCACCGCCTGGTCCTGGATGCCGTGATCCTGAAGCTCCAGATAGAAGTGGTCCGGGCCAAAAATCTCTGCCAGCTCCAGGGCGTAACGCTTGGCGTTCTCATACTCCCCGTTCCGCAGCCGCCGGGGAATCTCCCCCGCCAGGCAGGCGGAGAGGGCCACCAGGCCCCGGCTGTGTTCCCGCAGCAGCTCCAGGTCAATCCGGGGCTTGATATAAAAGCCCTCGGTCCAGGCCAGGGAGACCATATAGGAGAGGTTCCGGTAGCCCTCCTCGTTCTCGCAGAGGAGCACCAGATGGCGGCTCTCGGAATCGAACTCATGGACCTTGTCGGTCAGGCGGCGGCCCTCTGCCGTGACGTAGACCTCGCAGCCGATGATGGGCTTAATCCCCTCCGCCTTGCAGGCCCGGTAGAAATCCACCGCGCCGTACATGACCCCGTGGTCCGTGACGGCACAGGCGGTCTGCCCCATTTCTTTTACGATTTTCGGCAGGTCCCGGATACGGCACGCGCCGTCCAGCAGACTGTACTCCGTATGGACATGCAGATGAACAAAGGACATGGCCCCTCCCCCTTTTCTATAGCTTGCCTTATTGTTTTGCCGGTTTTGCCCGGAGGGCCAGCAGGGACTTGATGTCCTCCAGAATCTCCGGGGAGGTTAGATCCACCATCAGCCAGCGTCCCATTTTTGAGGAGGCCGTGTTGTGGTACAGCGTCCGGGTGTACTCCGTACAGGTCAAAAGCACTCCTTCCGCCTCCGGTTCGTCCTTGGGCGCGATGGAAATCATCGCCGTCACATAACCGGGGCGGAGGTACACGGTGGCCAGGGATATGCTTTTTCTCTTTTTTTGGCAATTTTAGTATCTACTATTAGGCTTCTTACATCTTTTAATAATTTGATATAACATTGCTCTGCTACTATTAAAGGAAGACTATGTATAAATAATTTTCTACTAAGCGCTATTAAAACCATTCTTTTTTCTATTAGCTCATTTTGGGCTAATTTTCCTACTGCATAATTTTCAAATCTATCATATTCCTCTATAACTTCTTTATATGTATTGTTTTCACTTATTTCTAGTTTTATTGGAAGTATTGTTGTAATATATTCTTCTAATACATTAAATATTTTTTCATATACTATATCTCTATTTTGGCTAGATAAATTATCTGCAAGTTTTATAGAAAAGTGTTTTAATAAGCCTTTATATAAAGCATCTATTTTAGTTATATAAAATTCTTTGTATTTATTTAGTAACTTTTCTTTAGTTAGACCTTGAACTGCTTCATAGTCTAGTTCTAATAAGTATTTTTGCTTTCTATATTTATATTCTAAATATTCAGTATCTTTTATTTTTATAATATTATAATACTTAGATAATGCATCTTTTTCAAATTCAGAAGCAGTTCCATTTTTTACTTTTTTGTATATTGAATCCATAACATGTTTATCTATGGCCTCTAAATATAGGCTATATGTTTCTTCATATTTTTTTTCTGCTGTTTCTTTTTTGCTTTCATTATTTTGCTCTACTATCTGTTTGAATGTTTCATAATTTTTTAATACATTATTTCTTTTTACTGAAATAATTACACTATTAATTCCTATTTTTGTAGGAATTAACATTTTTGTTAATGTACTTGTCAATTTTGTAAAAAAGGTTTTATCTGCATAAATTCTTAAGCTTCTTTCTTCCATTGTATATCAATCCTTTCAAAACACTATTTTTTCTTTTGCGCTAATTTCTTCTAGTATTTCATATATAACTTCTACTTCTACTGCCTCAGGTGTTTCATTATAATTTATATATGTATTTAAAATATCTTCTTTATTTGGTATTGTATTTTCTAATGCTTGTTTTGCTTTTTCTTCACCTATTGTTTTTGCTTCTTCTATGCTATATTCTTTATTTTCAAAAGTTTGCTCATAGTTTGTATTTTTTATTACTTCTATAGGTAAATAAAAGTTTGAAAATATTTTCATTTTTTTAATTTCTTCTATTGTATCATAATTTTCAAATTTTGAAAGAGTTTTATAAAAATTTATTTGAAAATTATTTATCTTTACGGAATATTTACTTTCATTTACTCCTGTTCTAATTTTATTTAATTGTTTCAATTCAATTTTTTCTTTTTGTGTATACCATACTTTTGCGTAAACAGAGCCATTTGCATGCACATAGCGTGTACCTGTATACTTACCTTCAAGGAAGCCACCTATTAAAACACTTCCTTTTTTTATAGTGTCACCTTCTTTTACTAGGGGTGTACCATTTAGTGCGTTTACTTTTACTATTATTCCCTCTTTTGTTGCAACAATATTACAATACTCTTCTTCATTAATTATTTCTGGTTTTTTGTCTGCTTCTACTACTTTAACTATAACATTTGTACCTTCTACCTTAATGCCTATCCATGCTAAATCATTTCTTTTTAATCGCATATTGTTTACTATTTGTTTTGTGTCAATTTTACTTTTAAATACACCTATTTTTAAGCCATTTTCTTCCAAACTATTCAAAATTTCTTCTTTTGAAATTGTAGCATTTCCTGTTATATCAATATTCCAAACAAAATTAGATAAACATATTATACAAATAATAACTGCTATTAAAAGAATTGCAAATACTTTTCTTTTTCTATATTTATTAGATATAAAAGGTAGTCCTTTTTTAGATTGTATACTTATTCTGCACTTAGTATTTTTAGCTATTTTGCTTATTTTCTTAAAGTCTCTTATTCCAATATTAGCATATGCGGTGGCCTGTTTTACTTTTTTAATATTCCATAAAAATATTCCTTTAGATATACAAATGTTTACAAACTTTTCAACAAAATATCCCTCTATCCTAATATTTACATATCCTAATATATAATTTAAAAGTATTCTAATATACAAATTTTACTCCTCCTTAATGTCAAAGTATCAATAGGGACGCCCCTTTTTGACAAAAAAATGTCAAAAGGGACACTCCTTCTTTATTGTATTTCTTCAAAATCTACTGTTTCTATTTTTCCTGTTATTAAAATATCATCTGATGTCATTTCTGTTAAATTTAAATTAAATCCATTAATGTTTAATATTCCTATATGTGTACTTATTCTTATGTAAAATTCTTGATATTCTAATATTCCTTTATAGTTTTCTATAAGCATTTCATTAAATCCTATAATTGTAATCTTGGGCTCGCTTGAAGAAATTTCTTTTGGTATTTCTAATACCCTTTCAAGACGAGTTTGTTTTTGTCTTCTTCTTTTTTCTTTCATATTTTTATTTGCCTTTCATTAATTTATTTTATTTCTTATTTAGCTATTTTTGTGGGATAGGCGATTAATAATTGTTTTTTCCTCTAATTATTTAATTGTATTTTGCTAACATAGATTGTAATATAAAATTTTTAATAGGAGTGTCCCTTTTGACATTTTTTTGTCAAAAAAGGCCGTCCCTTTTGACAGTCAAAAAAGGCCGTCCCTTTTGACACTATCTTTCAAATTCGTCTAAAGTTGCAAATTCATATCCCATATTTTTTATTTCATTTATACAGTAATCTAATATATTTGTGTTGTCTTTTGAATTTCCATGTAGTAATATTACTGCTCCATTGTGAATGTTATCTAATACTTTCTTTTTGGCATATTCTTCTCTTCCTTGTTTATTTTCATCCCAGTCATCATACGCAAAACTCCACATTACTGTTGTATAGCCTAATTTATTACAATAGTCTACTGTTTTTTCACTATATTCTCCTTTTGGTGGGCGTATATATTTCATTTCGTATCCATATTTATTATATATTACTTCATGTAGGTTCATTACTTCTTTCTTTATTTCTTCTTCACTTAAACTTGGCATACTTTTATGGTTTACTGTGTGATTTCCTATTATATGACCACCTTCTATCATTTTTTGTACTAGTTCGGGGCTTGTGTTTACATAGTGTGCAGTTATAAAAAATGCTGCTGGTACATTATTTTTCTTTAAAGTTTCTAATATTTTTTCTGTATTTCCTGCTTCATAACCTTCATCAAATGTTAAATATACTTTTTTTGATTCTTTATTTCCCATTGCTATTCCTTTTGCTTCATCTATTATTTGTTTATTTACTTTTCCTAAATCTGGTTGTTCATGGTTATCATTTCTTTTTATTCCCCAGCCTATCTTTTTTGAACTTAATTCTACATTTGCAGTGCTTGTAGTTATGACTTTGTTATCTTCTAATAAAATTATGCTAAGTGTAAAGGTTACTACTATTAAAGCTATTCCTGATGCTATTATATATTTATTTTTTAACTTTTTTATAATTTCTTTCATTGTTCCCTCCATTTATTCTTTATTTGTTTAATTTTATGATGTTTTTTCTATATTATTACTTTATATTTTTTTGTAGTCATAACATAGTGTTCTGATATAATTATGTTTATTCATTTATAGTTATTATTCAAATTTAACTTATGTATTACTTTTATTTTAGCCTTTGTTCTACATATTGGCAAGTTTCGACATTTTTTCTCATTTTTATTTATTTTTACTATTGACTTTCTTTGAAATATCGTTTATCATATAATTTAGCTGGAAAAATTAGGTAATTTTTATGGAAACTAAAAGTTACTAATATTTTCTTTTTATTATACATTTTTTGTATAAACACGGAGGATAAAATCATGTTAAGTTTTGTATTATGCGATGATAACAAATCTAATTTAGATAGATTAACAAAAATATTAGATTCTATTTTTATAGAGCACAATATTAATGCTAAAGTTACTTTCTCTTCTACTACTCCTGAAGATATTTTAACTTATATTAAATCAAACACAGTTGATGTATTATTTTTAGATATAGACTTAAAGTGTAAAATTTCTGGTATTGACTTAGCAACTACTATTAGAAAATTTAACAAAAACATTTACATAATTTTCACTAGTGCACACCTAGAGTATATTTTAATTGCCTATAAATGTAAGACTTTTGACTTTATACCAAAACCAATATGCACCGAAAGAGTTGCTGAAACTATATTTAGACTAATGGACGATATAAATTATGATAATGAAAAAAATATTTTTATACGCCTTGATAATAAGAATACTATTATTAATGAAGCTAATGTTAACTTTATTAAAAAGGAAGGTATGAAGTTAGTATTTTACACAAATACAAGAACTTATGAAACATATAATTCATTTAATAAGATATCTGAGAAGTTACCTAGTAATTTTGTTAGATGTCACAAATCATATATTGCTAATATTAATAGAATTAGTAATATAAAATCTGATAGTAATGAAATTATTTTTGGGGATAAGAATAATTTTAAATGTACTATTGGTCCTAAATATAAAAATAATTTAATGGAGGTTTTAAAAAACAATGGAAATTTTTCAAACAATTTGGACGGCGTTGACAACGCCAAATGAGGTTTTAACTAATATTTTGATTTTACCTATGTATTTTATAGAAGCTTATGTATCTATGCTTTTATTTACTTTAATTTTAAATATACAAACTACCAAAGAACAAAAGAGATTATATGTATTAGTAGTTGGTTGTGTAGGAATTCTAATAAGTCTACTTTTTAGTTCTCCATTTACCGCTTTCTTTAATATAATATCTATCATAATATCAATAATTTTTATATTAAAGGTAAGTTTCTTGAAGGGATTTCTAGCTTTATTTATACCACTTTTAGCAACTGCAATTGTAGAATCTATAATATCGAAAATATATTACTTTATATTCAAAATTGAATATACTTTAGGTATGCATATTCCTTTTCAAAGAATTGTTGGTACTTTACTTATGTATTTTATCTTATATTGCATTTATCTAATTATAAAGTATTGTAAATTGAATATTCCTAAACTTGAAATAATTAATAAGAAACACAAGTTTTTGTTAACTTTAACTATAATCTTTGGTATTATTTTAATTGCTACTCAAATATATGTAACTTTCTATTATTCTAGCATTTTACCACTGTTTATTGTTATTTTAAGTATTTGTAGTTTATTGGCCTATTTTTCTATTAGTATGTATACAATATTTACAGTTTCAAAATTAGAAACAACATCTATTAGCTTAGAAGAGTCACAATTATATAATAAAACATTACAGATTCTTCATGATAATATTAGAGCATTTAAGCATGACTTTTGGAATATTGTTCAAGGTATTGGCGGATATATAAGTAAAAATGATATGGATGGCTTAAAGAATTATTACTCAAAACTTGTTGAAGACTGTCAACAAGTAAATAACTTAACTGCATTAAGTCCTAGTGTTGTAAATAATCCTGCTATTTATAATATTTTAGCTAACAAATATCATATAGCTGATGAACTTGGTATAAAAATTGGCTTAGAAGTATTTATGGACTTAACCAACCTTAATATAAATTCTTATGAGCTTACTAGAATACTTGGCATACTTATGAATAATGCAATAGAAGCAAGTAAAGAATGTGAAGAAAAAATTATAAATGTTACATTTAGAAAAGATAAAAGAAGGCATCTGCAATTAGTTATTATTGAAAATACATATAACGATAAAGATGTAGATACAGAGAAAATATATGAAAAAGGATATTCAACAAAACCTGGAAATACTGGTATTGGTTTGTGGGAAGTAAGACAAATTATGAGAAAACATAATAATTTAAATTTATATACTACTAAAACTGATGATTACTTTTCACAACAATTTGAAATATATTATTAAAATAAAAAAATCAAGGTAGAATTATAAATACCTTGATTTTTATTTATAACTTCTTTAACCCTAACTAATCTTTTTTTATTAATGATGCTGGCATTTTAGGTTGGTGCCATATTCCTAATAGTACACAAGCTGTGTTTGTAGATTTAGCATATTTTTCTGCCATTTTTGCTAATAATTTTAACATACTGTTTCCTCCTTAGTTTTTTATATCAAAGTATTGCCGGCTAATACTTTAATTACTTTTTATATACTTTCTTGTAAGTATACCTTATATCCATATTCATTTTTAGTTAATTTATATGCTATTTTGGTTATTGAAAATGTTTGAATAGCTGTTCCAAATATTAATATATTTGATACTGGATTACTTGGAATTAGTATTGCAATTATCATATTAATTGCTAAAAAAATATATGATAAGTTTCTTTTCATTTTTCTTTCTTTTTTTGTAAGTATTGGTAAATTTACTGTATCTGCTGGTGCATATTTATGTATCATAATAATTCCTATAATTAAATTTAATACTATAAATATTATTTTTGTATATGTAGGTAAGTGTACAATTGTACTTAAATATGCATTTCCACAGTATATTAAGTTTGTTCCTATAAAGCAACCAATATGTGTCTTTAAGTGAAATCCTCCTGAGGCATATTTATATGGTAATAGTATCCAAAATGCCACTAATGTTTGCCACCATAATCCTAGTATTGCTCCTATTATAAATACTGAAAATACTTTTGGTATTTCTCCTATAATCAATTGTATACCATACATTATTACTTCTGCTTGTTCATCATCTATATTTGGCATCTCTTTTCTTATTCTACTGGTTAAATATTCACAAATCTTATCTATCATATTTTTCCTCATTCTTTATTCTGTATTCATTTTATACTTAATTTAGCTCTTTTTTTATTTTCTATTCGTAAAGCAGAAAAACATATATGAAAATTGAATTTTATATTTTCATATATGTTTTTTTTATTTTTGTAAAATATACATAACATTTTTCTAAAAATATGAAGTCAATGAGGACGGAGATTTTAAGCCAATGGGAAGCCAATGGGGACGGAGATTTTTGGCTACTTTTATTAAAATTAAAAAAATTTAACTATAATTTTAATAAAAGTAGCCAAAAATCTCCGTCCCCATTGGCTTCCCATTGACTTCATTGGTTTCATTGGCTTCCATTACCTTTACATTTTTATATCATCTATTATTTTCCATGAACCTGTTACTTCTGGTAATATTTTAAATGTCATTGTTTCTTTTGTAATTGGGTGAAGTATACTTAGTTCATATGCCCAAAGGCAAATTTGCTTTCCTCTTCCTCTTGTTCCATATTTTTGGTCGCCATATATACTGTGCCCACTATTTGCCATTTGTACTCTTATTTGATGATGTCTTCCTGTGTGTAAGTTTATTTTTAGTACTGATAAATTTATTACTTCGTCATATTTTAAAACTTCATAATCTAATTTAGCTAGTTTTGAATTTTTGGTTCCTTCTTTTACAACTTTACTCATATTTAGTTTTTCATTTTTTAATAAGTAATCTTCTAGTGTTCCTTCTTTATTTTCCATTTTTCCATCTACTATTACAAGATATTTCTTTTTAAATTCTTTTACTCTTACTTGTTCACTAAGCCTTGCTGCTGCTTTTGAGGTTTTTGCAAATACCATAACGCCCCCAACAGGTCTATCTAACCTATGTACTAAGCCTAAGTATACTTCCCCTGGCTTATTGTACTTTTGTTTTATATATTGCTTAATTAAAGTAAGCATATCTATATCTCCTGTTTTATCCCCTTGTGAAGGAATATTTACTGGCTTTTCTACTACTATTATATGATTATCTTCATAAATTATATTTAACTTTTCCATTACTATTCTCCATAATTAATTTTAAAAGCATAATATGCTTTATATACATTTTATTTATATCACATTTTGCACTTTTTGTAAATTCACTATATTTTTGTTACATGTAGATTTTATCAAATATTTCAAAGTTATACTAATCAATTTAGTTTTTCTGCATTTCTTACATTATTTTTCAAAATAAAAAATGAACTTTTGTATAATCTTACAAAAAGTCCATTATAAATGCTTCAATTCATTATTTGCTATTATTAAATATTATTCATTTGTTATAGTGCTATTTTCATCACTATTGAAACTAATTTCTACTTATAAATTATTGGGCGAAAGCCATTAGTTGCTGCTTTATATTCTGTTACAGTTCCACGGAAAGCTGCTGGTACTTCTATAGCAGTACTATTGAAGCCCCCTCCGCCTAAGAAATAGGCAATCAGAGTTATTGGCTGTTCCTAGTTCTGTTGACCATTCCCATACATTTCCTGCCATATCATATATATTGTTTTTTAAATATGCTGTACTAAAATTTGAACTTGTTTGAGATATTGTTCCTGAATAGTTGCCTTTATTTTCTGAATCTTCTGCATAAGTATTATCTACTGTATTAGTTATCCAATTAAGAGTTGTATCCCATGCTGCTCCACTTATTAATGTTGAGTGTACTCCTGTTTCTTCATAGTTTATCATTTTATTTGAAAGTGCTATAGAATCTGCTCTTGTTATAAAGTTCCATACTCCTACATTTGGTTTTGATACTGGTAAAATATTTCCTGATGTTGATGTATTGTGGTCAGTTATTACACTTTGTGTTGTTCCTGGTATTCCTGCTTCATATTTTGCTATATAAAAACCTCCATAGTTTCCTACACTTATTTTTATATTTTCAGCTTCTGGCTCATCCCCTTTTATTGTTGAACCACTCACTGCTAGATATTTTCCAGTGTCTTTTATTTGAAAAATTTGCACTGTATCTCCATTATTTTGTGCTTCCTGTTTTTCTTCTTCTGTTAGTACGCATGGTACCCATACAAATTCATTCCCTACTGATGATGTTTCCCCTATTATTGTATAACCTGTATTCCATGTTCCTTCTGTATGTTTGAAGCCTTTTGGTATATATGGAGCATTATATTTTCCACCTTCATAACCACTTTCTCCTGGTTTTATTGTTGGATTTTGGCTTTCTCCTGTATTTCCAAACTCCATATTTACTAGCTCATCTGATATTTTATTTATATTTTCTTCCTCTGCTATTTGCGCATTTATATACATATCTTTTGCTTCTTTTGCTCTTCTAAATATTCCATTTTCTCCTAAGCTTATATTTATTACCACTCCTGCTAGTATTATTAGTAGTATTATTGTGATAACCAGTGTTATTAATGTTATTCCCCCAGTAGATTTAAAATTAGCTTTTACCCCTTTTTTATACATTCCTATTTCTAGACTTATTTTGTTTTCCATTTTTTATTCTCTTCCTCATTTTTCTAATTTTGCCAGTTTAATATTGGGTATCCTTCATTTATGTTTCTTTCATCTTCTTTCCAAGGTGCCACTTCTTGTCCTTCATTAAATTTACTAGTTAGCTGCTTTATTCTATCTATAGTTGAGCCCTCTGCTTCTTCTAGTCCATGGTCTGTATTGTTAACTCCACACCCCCAAGCTGGGCCTGCTGTATTTATAAAAAATAAGTTGCTTAACCAGCCTTTATGCCAGCCAATTACTCCCCCTGCGCCTGTTGTTGCAGTAACTTTTCCTGTGCTATAACAATTTTCTACTTTAGTTTTTTCATCATCTTCTCCAACTATTCCTCCTGCATAATCTGAAGTTTTAATATTTCCTTTATTATAACAATTCTTTATTTGAGCTCCTTCTTCTGCAATATATCCAGCTATTCCACCTGAATATGACTTTCCTTCTATTTTTCCTATATTATAGCAACTAAGTATTTTTGCACTAGCAAGTCCAGCTCCTATTATTCCTCCATTACATTCAGATTTTCCTATTATTTCTCCTTCATTATAACATTCTTTAATAGTAGTATTAAAAGCAACTCCTGCAATGCCACCTATGTTTCCTACATACATTTCGGCATTTCCACCTTCTACTTTTGCTTTACTATAGCAATTTATAATGTTTCCATCATCTATTCTTCCTACTATACCTCCTGCTACTGCATCACATATAATATGGCCACTTTCTATTCCTAAATTTTGTATTGTACCTCCAATTATATTCTCAAATAGTCCTTGTCTTCTTTTTGTAGTTTCTCTATTATAAATATCAAATATTTTATGGTTATTTCCTTCAAATATTCCTGAAAAGTGCTTGCTTTCTTCTCTATCTCCTATAGGGGTCCAATTTCTATTAGTACTGCTTCCTTCTAAATATATATCTGCTAATAAGGTAACTGTATCTCCTTCAAAAGTAACTCCATTATTTACCATTTCCCTAAATTGCTCTAATTCACTCTTATTACTTATTTCTACTTTTTTTATATTTATTACTTTTTCTTGCTGTTCATCGTTTTTATTTGTTACTTTTACTTTATATATTCCAGAGATATTTGCTATACAAGTTACGCTAGCTTGTGTTACTTGTTTATCCAGTTCCTGCTTTTTTATTACATCTCCTTTAGGATTAATTACTTCTATTTTAGATATTCCTTCTATTACATCACTTACTTCTACTGTTATTAGTCTATTTTCTTCATTTATTGATATTTTACCTACAATTGGCTTATTCTCCCTATTTCCAATGTTAACTATATAGCTTTCATCTATATAATAATTGTAACCTTTATATGTTCCACTTAAAGTATCATCTATGGTTATTCCTTTTAATGAAGTATAATTTTCTAATTGTTCTTTTATTGTTTGATTTGTTATATCTTTTCCTTGTATTATGCAATTTGTAATTATATCTGTTACTGCCAATTGTATTTCTTCTTGTATTTGTACTTTTTTAGTCATTTCTCTTGCTTGTTTTGCTCTACTTAATATTCCATTTTCACCCAAGCTTATGTTTATTACTACACCTGCTAGTATTATTAGTATTATTATTGTGATAACTAATGTTATTAGTGTTATTCCATTAGAGGAAATATGGATTTCTCCTATATTTAATTTCTTATTTTCTTCTACTTCTATTTTTTTCTTCATTTGTTTTCCTCCATCATAATAAAACTTTTATAATTAT
>CATNCV010000060.1 GCA_950096965.1 uncultured Clostridiaceae bacterium
CCTGGGGTAAATGTTTGAATAAGTTTACCTACTACTTTTTCTGCTTTCGGTTCACTTTTTCCTATCAATGTTACATTTTGCTTTTCTAATATATCTAATTCTTCTGTGTATGGCATCCATGTTTCTCCATCATCTAAACTATATAAATTATTACATTCTTCTTCATTTGCGGTATAATCTATTCTTACTGTTTTTGTACTACCATCACCAGTAGTGTTCATATTTGTTATTACTATATTTGGTAATGTTGAAACTACTATTGTACATTTCTCTTCTGTTTCTTTTCCTACTAGTTTTATGCTCATTGGATATGTTTTATCTAATACTAATTCTCTATCTAATGCTACTTTTTTTCTTCCATTACATTGTATACTTAATTTTCCATCTGTTATTTTTTCTATTCCATTTAAATTTTCAAAAATTAACATGGTTTTAGTATTTAGTCCATTTATATTTGTTATTTCACATTTTACTTGTGTTTCTATTTCTTCTTTTTTCATACTATTTATATTGTTTTTTACTATTTGAAATAAATTAGTTTTGTTTAATGCTAATAGTAGCAAAAGGCCTATTAATATTATAACTATAATTATACTTACTTTTATTATTACTTTTTTTGATACATTCATTTTTATATACCCCTCCACATATTTTATTTTTTTATTATACTTTTCGGGTATTTTTATGTCAATAAGTTATATCACCTATATTTTCTTTTTTGTCTATTTAATTTTTATCTACTACAATGTCAAATTAAAAAAAAGTAAAAAAACTCTATGCAAAATAAGCAAATTAGTGATATAATCAAACCACAATTAAAATGAAATAAAAAACGGAGGAAAAAATGGGAAATATAGTATTATTAGATGATTTGACGATAAATAAAATAGCAGCAGGTGAGGTTATAGAAAGACCAGCATCTGTTGTAAAAGAATTAGTAGAAAATAGTATAGATGCAGGAGCAACTAGTGTAACTGTTGAGATAAAAAATGGTGGAATTTCATATATCCGAATAACTGACAATGGAAAAGGCATGCTAGAAGATGATATGGAAATAGCTTTTGAACGTCATGCAACAAGTAAAATAAGGTCAGCTGAAGACTTAGAAACTGTAAAATCTATGGGGTTTAGAGGTGAGGCTTTGGCTAGTATTGCAGCAATTGCAAAAGTAGAAATGAAATCAAAAACTGAAGAAAGTGCAACAGGTTATGAAATAGTAATAGAAGGTGGAAATATTATATCAAAACAAGAAGTGGGATGCCCAAAAGGAACAACAATAACAGTACAAAACTTATTTTATAATACACCAGTTAGATACAAATTCTTAAAAAAAGACTTTACAGAAGCTGGATATATAGAAGATGTAATAACAAGAATAGCATTAGTAAATCCTAACATAGCAATAAAATTAATAAGTTCAGGAAAAACAATTATTCAAACATCAGGAAATGGTGACCTAAAAGGAGTAATATATAATATATATGGTAAAGAAATTGCAGAAAATATATTAGATGTAGAATACCTATATGAAGACATAAAAGTAAAAGGAGTAATAGGAAAACCATCAATATCACGATCAAATAGGTCAAACCAACTATTTTTTGTAAATAAAAGATATATAAAAGATAAAACATTAACAAGTAGTGCAGAACAAGCATTTAAAGGAATGATAACAATTGGAAAATTTGGCTTTTTAGTATTAAACTTGGAAGTTAATCCACAAAAAGTAGATGTAAATGTACACCCAGCAAAATTAGAAGTAAGATTTGAAGAAGAAGCAAAAGTATTTAAGGCAGTATTTCATGCCATAAAAGATACATTACTTAAAGGTGACTTAGTTTCAAATCCTGAAAAAGAATATAGTAATAATGAAATACAAGAAGAAAATAATGGAGGTTTATTCCAGAAAAAACAAGAAAACAAAGAAGAACAAAAAGATAATTTAATAGCGCAAATTTATGCTCAAAGAACCAATATAGTAAATAAAGAAGAAATAAAAAGTGACTATGAAAGCATAATAAAGAAAATGAGTGAAATGCAAAAAAGTGTAAGTGCATATAAAAATTCTACAGGAGTACAAGAAGAAAATATAGAATATAAAATAGGACAAGAAGACAATATAATAAGTGAAAAATCTAATGAAAGTTTAGAAAATACACAAATAGTAAATATGAATCAAAGTATACTAGAAGAACCATTACAAGAAAAAGAAGAACTTGAGAAAACTCAAGTAGTAGACATGCAAGAAATAATAGAAAAAGCAAAAGAATTAGAAAGTATAAAAATGGAGCCAGAAGAAAACTTTGAAGAAATGTATACTTCAGTATTTGGAAGCATGCCAGTAAAAGAAGAAAAAGTAGAAGAAAAACAAGAAAATGTACTAGACAATGCAAAAGTAACAACAGGAGAAGCAATATCAATATTCCAAGATAATGAAAATGATAAATATACACCAAAATATAAATTTATAGGAATAGCATTTTCAACATACATAATAATAGAACTAGACAAAGAATTATATATAATAGACCAACACGCAGCACATGAAAGAATAATGTATGAAAGAATAAAAGAAAATTATTATAATGACACAGAAAAAGACTCACAATTAATGCTACTTCCAGACATAATAACATTAACACATAAAGAAATGGATATAGCAAAAGATAATATAGAAATGTTTCAAAAAGCAGGGTTTACATTAGAAGAATTTGGAGAAAATACAATTAAATTAACAGGAGTTCCAAATGTATGTATAGAATTAGATACAAAAGAATTATTCTTAGAAACTTTAGATGAAATAAATACAGTAGCAAGAACAGCAAAACAAGAAATAGAAGAAAGATTTATAGCAACAGTAGCATGCAAAGCAGCAGTTAAAGCCAATATGGCTTTAACAAAAGAAGAAGTGGATAGTCTAATGGAAAAATTATTAAAACTACCAAATCCATTCACATGTCCACATGGTAGACCAACAGCAATAAGAATGAGTAAAACAGATATAGAAAAGAAATTTGAAAGAAGAAAATAGAAATAGAGGTTGGAAGTTAGAAGTTAGAAGTTGGAAGTTAGAATATAGTAAAATTTACAAAGAAGTTACTTTAAGTCTAACGTTTAGCCTCTAGCCCCTAACAGCCACCTTTCAAGGAAAGGTGAAAAAAATGAACATATTTATAATGTTAGCACTACTTTTAGCTAATGCAATAGCAATTATATTAATATACCAATTTGTAAAAAAACTTCCAAAAATGAATAAAATAATATTTATAGCAGCAAGTTTTGCAATTGTATACCTATTGGTTTCAATAATATATTGGATAAGTGGATTTGGTATAGAAAAAAATATAAATGAAGCAGCAAAAGACTTTATAATATTTGCATTTGTACCAGTGAATGTTATAATATTTATACCATTTATTGCAAGTAAATATAACAAATTAATGTTAAAAAAAATACAAAAGGAAGATTTAATAAAAACAGTAGTAATAGTAAGCATACTAGCTTTTATTGTATTAACAATTGAAGGTTTCTACTTTAAAGGAATGAAGAAAAATATAAAACAAGTAAATGAAACATTGACAAAACAAACACAAAAGGAAGAGAAGGAGCAAAGCGACTTAAGTACAAATGAAACAATAACAAATAATGTTACATCAAATGAAATAATAACAAATAATGCAAATGAAATAAGAGCTAATATAATAATAAATACAACAAATGACAGTATAGTAAATAATCAAACATCCAATAATTTTCTAACAAATGAAGAAAACTATTCACAAAAGAATCAAGTTAATATAAATTAACACAAAACAATAAAAATGAACAATAGTAATGGAGAAATAATATGCAAAAAACCAAAGTAATTGTAATAGGTGGACCAACAGCCTCAGGAAAAACAAGGTTATCGATAGAACTAGCTAAAAAAATAGATGGAGAAATAGTATCAGCAGATTCAATGCAAATATATAAAGAAATGAACATAGGAACAGCAAAACCAGACAATGAAGAAATGCAAGGAATTAAGCATTATATGTTAGATATTATAAGCCCAGATAGTAGGTTTAGTGTTGCTAACTACAAAGAGCAAGCAAAACAAGCAATACAAGAAATTATAGATAAAGGTAAAGTTCCAATAGTAATAGGTGGAACAGGTCTATACATAGAAACATTAATATATGAAATAGAATTTCCAAAAATTGAAATAGACTTAGAATACAGAAAAAAATTAGAAGAAATAGCAAACGAAAAAGGATTAGAATACTTATATGATAAAGCTATGCAAATAGATAAAAGTGCTATGGAAAAAATAAGCAAAAATGATAAAAAAAGAATTTTAAGAGTACTTGAAATATATCACCAAACAGGAAAAACAAAAAGCGAGTTAGAAGAAAAATCGAGAAAAGAGCCAGAATATAATTATAAACTTTTTGCAATTGATATGGACAGAGAAATTCTATATGAAAGAATTAATAAAAGAGTAGATATAATGTTAGAAAATCGGATTAATTGAAGAAGTACAAGCTATATGTAATAATTACAAAGAATTTCCAACTGCAATGCAGGGCTTGGGTTATAAAGAAGTAGTAGAATATTTACAAGGAAATGCAACCTATGAAGAAATGGTAGAAAAAATAAAACAAGAAACAAGAAGATATGCAAAAAGGCAATTAACATGGTTTAGAAAATATGAAAATATAACATGGATAGATGGACAAGAAGATATAAACAAAAATATTGATATAATTATAAATAATTATGAAAATTAAAAAAGGAATGATAAGTGAAGTGAAAAAAGAGAAAAAAAGAATTAATATTAATCATGTGATAATTGCAATAATAGTAATAGCACTTATAATATATGCCATATACTCAATAGTTAACTTAGCAGTAAAGCCTACAAATAGTTTCTTGGTAGAAAATGGAAAAATATCGTTTGAAGAATCTGTTTATGGATATATAATAAGAGACGAAACTGTTATAAAAGGAGAAAATTATAAAAATGGAGTATCGCAAATAAAAGCAGAAGGAGAAAAAGTGGCAAAATCAGAAGCGATATATAGGTATTATACCAAAAATGAAGAAGAACTAATACAAAAAATAAATAACTTAGACATTAAAATATCAGAAGCAATGGAAAAAGAAAAAAATATATATCCAGCAGATATAAAAAACTTAGAAAATCAAATATATAAAAAAATATATGAGGTAAGTACTATAAATGATATTCAAAAAATAAAAGAATATAAAAATGAACTTAATTCAATAGTTACTAAAAAAGCAAAAATTGCTGGAGAATATAGTCCATCAGGTTCATATTTAAAACAGCTCATAGAAGAAAGAAGTAAATATGAAAATGAATTAAATACTGGTTCTGAATATATAAAAGCAGTAAGATCAGGAGTCGTTTCATATAGAGTAGATGGCTTAGAAGAAACTTTAACAACATCTTCATTAGCATCTTTAAATAAAAATATGTTAGAAAACCTAAAATTAAAAACAGGACAAATAGTTCCAACAAGTAATGAAAGTGGAAAAATAGTTGACAACTTTTACTGCTATATAGCATGTGTGCTAAAAAATGAAAACATAGAAGCGGCAAATGTAAAAGTAGGAAGCAACTTAAAAATCAGGTTATCAAATTCAAAAGAAGTTACAGCAAATGTAGAATATATATCAGGAGAAGATAATGGTGAAAGTTTAGTTATACTTAAAATAGAAAAATATGTAGAAGAACTAATAAATTACAGAAAAATATCATTAGATATAATATGGTGGAGCGAAAGTGGACTAAAAGTACCAAATGAAGCAATTAAATATGAAACAGATAACTTGGCTTATGTAGTAAGAAAAAGAGTAGGATATACAGACAATATATATATAAAAATACTAAAACAAAGTGATAAATATTCTATAATTGAAAATTATACATATAAAGAGTTAGAAGAAAAAGGTTTATCAGAAGAAAAGTTAAAAAACAGAAAAACGATTTCGTTATATGATGAACTTGAAAATTAATGTTACAGAGATGTTACAAAGATATTAAAATATTGTTACATGCTAAAAAAGTATTGACAATTAATAAAAAAAGATAGATACTATGTAATGAAAAAACAAAGGACAGTAATATTAGGAGGTTTAAAATGTCAGGAGCTATAATGAATAAAGTATTAGATTTATTTGGAGTTGATACAGCAGAAGAAGATTATGAAGATGAAGTATATGATGAAGAAATAGAACAAGAAGATGATATAGAAGAAAATAGAAATTTTTGGAATAGACGTTCAAATAAAGTGGTAAATATGCCACAAACAAATCAAATAAGAATGGTTATATCACAACCAACAACATTTGAACAATCAGAAGCAATATGTGATTTACTAAAAGAAAAAAAATCTGTAATAGTAAACTTGGAATATGTAAATAAAGATGTTGCAAGACGTATTGTAGATGTTATTAGTGGAGCAGTACATGCTTTAGATGGACATATACAAAAAGTATCTAATTCAATATTTTTAATTGCACCATATAACTATGATATAACAAATGATATGGCAAGAGAAGAAATAAAAAATAAATTATCTGTATCATGGCTAAAAAATACACAAATGTAGTAAATACATAAATTGGAGGAATAAATATGATTACACCATTAGACATTGAAAATAAAAAATTCGCAAAACAAATGATGAATGGATACAGTGTAGAAGAAGTGGATGAGTTTTTAGATGATTTGACTATAGATTATGAAAAATCATATAAAGAAAACACAGAACTTAAAAACAGAGTTGAAGAGTTAGAAGCAAGTTTAGCACACTACAAAACAATAGAAGGCACACTTCAAAGCACATTAGTAATGGCACAAAACACAGCAGAAGAAGTAAAAAATGTTGCAAAACAACAAGCAGAACAAATATTAAAAGAAGCAGAAGGAAATGCAAGAAAATCAGTAGATGATTTAGGTCAAGAAATACTAATGAAGAAAAAAGAATTAGAAGATGTTAAAAAACAATTTGATGTATACAAAGCAAAAATGGAAGCACTATTAATTTCTCAACTAGAACTATTAAAAGATATAAACAATGAAGATATGTAAGGCACTTTTTTAAAAGTGCCTTTAATTAGATATACAATCAATAATTGTATAATAGTAAGTATAAAAATAAATTATTAATGGAGAGGAGACAGTAGAATGGACATTGTAAAGGAAATAAAAGGAAGAATTTTAAACTACTTTTCACAAGAAATAGGCGAAGAGTCAAAAATATATAAAGTCATAAGTGAAAGACTGCAAAGACTGCAAATAGAAGTGCTAGAAAATAAGGATTTTGTAGAATATTATAAGGAAAGAATGGGAAAGGGAGGTAGACCACCTGCTGGATTTTATGATCCTATAAATAAAAAAGTCGTATTGAAAAATGCAAATTTAGAACTATTTCAGACATTAGAAACAGTAATTCATGAAACAGTACATGCTTTGTCAGATAATGGTGTAGATAAGATAGGATTAGCACAATATGATAAAGGTTTAGGCAGAGGATTTAATGAAATGGCGACTTGTTATATTACTTCTAAAATTTTAGGAGAAGGACACGGAGGAGGATATTCACAAGATCATAGAGAAGTATTTAAAATGTTTTTAAGAACAACGAAAATAGAAGATAACGAATTATTTGATATGTTTTTTAAATCTGAAAATTGGATTACTCAAGATATAACAGACAGATTTAATAAATACGATACTAAATCATTAAGCAAATTAATTAGGTTTTATGATGTGAGAAGAACAGAGAAATTTGATAAGAATGAAGTAAGAGACATTATCAGTCAAAGTGCTATAGTAAACCACATTCAAAATGATGAGAAATATAGAAAAAGTTTATATAACTATTGTGATTATTTTGAAATACCAATGCCAATTATGCAAGAAAACTTAACAACAAAACTTGGAAAAGAGACTTTACGAGAACAGGGAAATACACAATTAAAAAATAAACTAGAAGATATGCTTAAAGTTTTAGAAAAAGCTTTAGAGGAGGAAGAAAAATCTAAAGAATAAGGAGAGTATAACAGTGGAAGATTTAAAGTATGCAGATGCTTATAGTGAAGTGCTATCAATATTACAATATATATCTTTAGAAGAATATAATAAAATACCAAAATCAAAATTAGAATTATTTGAAAAAAATTATAATAAAGATTATGATTTTCAATACAACCCTAATAAAACATTAGAAGAACAAAATGTTTCTGAAATTGCTAGGACAATTATAGCTATACTATTTCGAGATTATTGGGCAACAGATGAGCAAAAAAGAAAGATTTTATTAAAGGAAAATTATGATAATGATATAGAAAAAGAGAAAATAAGGCAGAAATATAATATAGATAATATTTTTAAACGAGAAAATAGAAATAAAATAATTGAAAAAGATGATATTTCAGATAATATTGCTATAGCGGAATATAAACCATCTATATTTAAGAAATTTATAGATAAGATAAAAAGTATTTTTTATAAAAATTAATATAAATTGATTAATAAAGTAACGAAAGGAAATAATACAAAGATGCAAAAATGCTTAAAATCAAATAAAGGTATAACATTAATAACATTAACCACAACCATAGTTGTAATGTTAATAATATCAGTATCAATAACAATTAATATAAATCCATATATACAAAGAAAGAACAAAACGAATCTAGAAACAGATATATTAAAACTAAAAGAAGAAATATCATATTATTATAGTAAAAACAAAACATTACCAAAAATTAATAAATATACAAATACAAATATGTTACAGAAAAATATTAATGATAATGAAAATTATTATGTAATAGACTTATCTAAAATAAACAATACTAATTTAAACTATGGAAAAGATTATTATAAAATAAATAGTAAAGATGAAAATGCAAATAGTTTTCTAGACATATATATAATAAATGAACAATCACATACAATATATTATCCTAAAGGTGTAGAATATAACAATCAAATATATTACACAACAATGAGCCTAGACCAAGTAAAAATAGAAGATATAGGAATATCTAAAATAGAGATAACGGGGGATAAACAAGGAAAAGTAGGAGAACAAATAATATTAAATGCAATAATAATACCAGAATTTATAGAAAATACAGGAGTAATTTGGAATAGCAGTGACGAAAGTTTAGCAACAGTTAACGAAAACGGAAAAGTAACACTAATAAAAGAAGGAAAAGTAACAATTACAGCAGTTTCTAAAGATGATAATTCTGTTTCAGAAACATATACCATAGATATAGTAAATAAACTATAAAAAGTATATCAAAAGGACGGTGAAATTAACAATTACCGTCCTTTTGATGTATTCTTTAGATTTCCTTATTCAATAGAATAGTCTTCTACAGAATAATCTTCTACTGACTTTTTATTACTTAAAGATGTCATATCTATTATATTTTTTATACTTTCTTAATTAATATTTACTTTAGTAATCCAAGTTGCTTTTTTCATTTCTTCTTCTAAAGCTTTATTATCCCATTTTCCTATATGTTCTCTTGAATTTGTTTTTGTTCTTCAGCTATTACTAATTTTAATTTTTCTAATATTTTGTTAGTATATTTAGGAATTGATGAAATTTGTTGCTCTGCCATTTCTATAGATTTACTCTTTATTGTATCAAAGGAAAAACCACCATTTCTGAATCCTTCCCATTTTTTCATTTGAGGTAAATATTGAATACTTTCTTTGCTACCTAATGCTTCTTCTAGATATGTTTTACCTAAAAGTTCAGACATATATATTTCCAAGTTCTCCCTACATTCTTTAAAATAAGGATTCTTTTCTTTATTAGAGCAATATAAAAAATTTAAGTTTTTTAATAAAGCCGAATATAACGAATAGTTTGAAAAATCAATGTAATATGGAGCAACATCATGTAATTGAAGTTTGAATATGTCAATAGTACTAACATTAAAATTGTTTGGAATATATGATAAGCTCTGATATTGTTCTACTCCATTTCTATTAGCAATGTATTCATTACATATTTTAAGATAAAGGCTATTAATATGACTATTAAATGAAAAAGAATTGATTGTTTTTAATTTAATAGTTGCAATTACATCTAGTAATTGCCTATATAATTCAGTAGTTAAATTAAAACCAGTTCTTTCCTTTGCTTTAGATGCATTTAATAATATAGCTTTTCTTTTTTCTTCATATGTTCCAGAAATAAGAGCTTTATTTTCATCTTCACTTTTAAAATCGATATATTGAATATTCTCTACATTATCAGCTACTATATGAGCAAGTTCTTGCATCTGTTCTTCAGACAAATCTAAATCATATTTTAACCTTGAAAAGAAATGATTTAACGTTGTATGGTATTGTTTATAATAGCTTTTATCTTTAAACTTGTCATCAAAAGAATAAAGTGCATATTCATTCTTTAGCATTTTCTCATTATTCTTTATGGGTATATTTTTATTCTGGTTTGTTATTGTAGTATTTTTCTACTTTTCTGTAAATGTTTTTTTGAATAAATTTTCAATAGAGCCCATTTAAATTAACCTCCTAATAATTTTGTATTTTATTTTTAAAATTATATATATAACTGATTTGTCAAACAGAAAAATAGAATAAAGAGGTAAATAAATTACATAATAGTAAAAAATAAAAAAGATAGTATTTTAAAAAAATTTAATTGTAACAATTTTTAAAATAGAAACTAAAATATTTTTAAAAATGACTTGCATAAGAACAAAAAGTGTGCTAATATAATATAGTATTAGAGATAGGGGTATAGTGTTAATGGTAGCACATCGGTCTCCAAAACCGCCTGTGTGGGTTCGAATCCTACTACCCCTGCCATAAAAATTAAAAAGGGGCTAAAAAGATACTATAACAGTATTTTATTCTAGCCTCTATTTTATATATTAAGAAAGTAAGCTACTTTAAGCCAGAATTACATGGGAGATTATTAATCGCCCATGTAGTGAAGCCACTTTCTTATATATAATAAATTGATACATGTTAAAGAATGGAGAAAATATGGAAAAAATAAAAGAAATAATAAAAAAAGTATGTACAAGAGAAATAATATTTTATGCAATATTTGGAGTATTAACAACAGCCGTAAATATAGGAACATTTGCATTAATGACAAAAATTTTAAAATGGAATGAAAACACATCAAATATAATAGCAATTATAATAGCAGTATTATTTGCATATATAACAAACAAAGACTTAGTATTTCATTCAAAAGCCAAAAATATAAAAGAAAAAACAAAGGAATTTATAAAGTTTATAGCTGGAAGAGCATTCACAATGGTAGTAGAATTTGTAGGTTGCTTTTTAATGTTTAAACTACCAATACCAGAAATAATAAGTAAATGCATAATAACAGTATTAGTTATAATATTAAATTTCTTTATAAGTAAATTCTTTGCATTCAAAAAATGAAATATCGAGATATTACAATGGAAAATGTCATATTGCTATTTTAACAGCACAGGAAAAAAATCAATTTCAAATGTAGGGCTTCGTTTGAGGGAATACCTAATAGAAATTACATTACTGTACCATTTTATTCAGGAAAATAAAGAGAGGATAATATATGGTTATATAAATTAATATGGTAAATTATTTTATTGTGGGAATGATATAATTGTACCATGAAAATTTAATGAATAATGAATAATTATAAACAAATAGGGGCGTAAATAAAGGAGGGAATCTTTATGTTAGGCTCTTTTTTGAAGCCATTTAATTATATAATTTTTAGCTTAATAATTTTAATATTAATAATTTCATGTTTTTTTACACCAATAATATCAGGAGAAATTATAATAGATTATGATTTAAATGCTATAGAAAACATGCAAATAAGTGGAGCACGGTTTTGTATGGCCTTCGCCAGGATATACAAAAATAAATTCATATTTTGGGAAAAGAGTATCGCCAACTGCTGGGGCATCAAGCTATCATAAAGGGATAGATATAGGAGCGCCAGAAGGAAGTAAATTAATAGCAGTAGTAGATGGAATAATAACATATACTGGTTTTCTAGGTGGTGGGGGATATACAATAACACTATCAAAAGATAATATGAAAATAACATATTGCCATGTATCACCAACTTACATAGTAGAAACAGGAGAGGAAGTTTTGCAAGGACAAGTAATACGGTTTTGTAGGGCCAAAAAATGTATATGGAGTAGCGCGGGAACCAATATAAAGACAGTAATGGAAACCCAACAAACGGAGCAACCACAGGAGCACATTTGCATTTAGGAATACGAGTAGATGGAGAGTATGTAAATCCGTTAAATTATTATTAAGAAATTCCCATTGGGGACGTTTCCAAATGGGAAATCTGTCACTTTTGGGAACATATATTATTTTATAAAAAATAATATAACTATCAAAATAAAGGCTACTACTATGAAAATGAATAAAGAAATAAAATTGTGAATA
>CATNCV010000061.1 GCA_950096965.1 uncultured Clostridiaceae bacterium
ATTAGTATTAATCACAAAAAAATAAAAAAATTTAGTCCTTATTTAAAAATTACTTTTTTCTTATAAAAATAAAAACACAAAATTTAGTATTTAATAAAGAATATTAAAAGAATGAAAAAATTATTTAAGAAAATCATAATTAAATGAACAAAACATATAATATAAAAGAAAAATAGATATAAGACAGTCTAGTAAAATGTACTTGTATGCTATAGAGATGTTACTATTCAAATTATGCAAATGTTTTCTATATTATATGATACTGCTTAAAAAATAGCATTAAATATTGTAAATATGGGAAGATGAGTAGACTCTACAAATGTGGTAAAAGGTGTAAAAGCTATAAGTGAAAATATGAATTATGAAATAGAAATAAAATGTCACAAATTACCAGACAAAAATACTTGAAAACGTATAAAAAATATGTTATTATAAATAATGTAGTAAGCAAAATAATATAGCAAATGAAATGTTTTACTATAAATGTTTATAAGTATAAGTCAAACAAAAAGATTAATAACAAAAAAATCGACAAAAAAAATAAAAAAAGTATTGACATTATAAAATATCCATGTTATTATAAAAAAGTACTTAGCAAACAGATGAAAAATAAAGTTATAAATTAGTAAAAAAAACACAGGCAATGTTGAAGAAGGCCAACTTACTAGTTTATTATTTTGCACTAAAAATACTAAAATAAATTTTTTTGAAAAAAATTAAAAAAAGTATTGACAATCTGATTTAAAAGTAGTAAACTATAAAACGTTACACACAAACGTAACAAAAAAGTACATTGAAAAGTAAACAATAAACAAACCTTTGAAAAAACCAAGCGGTAGTAAATTAGTACTACCAAAATAAAAAACAAAACCAAAATTTATTAATGAGCAAAAAAACTCAAAAAAATGATTTATACGTAGGTTGAAAAACTGAAAATATAAATACCATTAACAAGAGAGTTTGATCCTGGCTCAGGATAAACGCTGGCGGCGCACATAAGACATGCAAGTCGAACGGAAGTCGTTATAAAATGAATTGAAGATTTATCTGATTGAAATTTTATAACAATGGCTTTAGTGGCGGACTGGTGAGTAACGCGTGAGCAACCTGCCTATTAGAGGGGAATAACAGTGAGAAATCATTGCTAATACCGCATATGCCATAATCATCACATGATGGAAGTGGGAAAGGAGTAATCCGCTAATAGATGGGCTCGCGTCTGATTAGATAGTTGGTGGGGTAACGGCCTACCAAGTCAACGATCAGTAGCCGGACTGAGAGGTTGAACGGCCACATTGGGACTGAGATACGGCCCAGACTCCTACGGGAGGCAGCAGTCGGGAATATTGCGCAATGGAGGAAACTCTGACGCAGTGACGCCGCGTATAGGAAGAAGGTCTTCGGATTGTAAACTATTGTCGTTAGGGAAGAAAAAGGACAGTACCTAAGGAGGAAGCTCCGGCTAACTACGTGCCAGCAGCCGCGGTAATACGTAGGGAGCAAGCGTTATCCGGATTTATTGGGTGTAAAGGGTGCGTAGACGGGATAATAAGTTAGTTGTGAAATCCCTCGGCTCAACTGAGGAACTGCAACTAAAACTGTTATTCTTGAGTGTTGGAGAGGAAAGCGGAATTCCTAGTGTAGCGGTGAAATGCGTAGATATTAGGAGGAACACCAGTGGCGAAGGCGGCTTTCTGGACAATAACTGACGTTGAGGCACGAAAGTGTGGGGAGCAAACAGGATTAGATACCCTGGTAGTCCACACCGTAAACGATGAATACTAGGTGTAGGTTATGTCATGTAATCTGTGCCGTCGCAAACGCAATAAGTATTCCACCTGGGGAGTACGGCCGCAAGGTTGAAACTCAAAGGAATTGACGGGGGCCCGCACAAGCAGTGGAGTATGTGGTTTAATTCGAAGCAACGCGAAGAACCTTACCAGGGCTTGACATATAAGTGAATATATTAGAGATAATATAGTCCTTCGGGACACTTATACAGGTGGTGCATGGTTGTCGTCAGCTCGTGTCGTGAGATGTTGGGTTAAGTCCCGCAACGAGCGCAACCCCTGCTTTTAGTTGCCAGCACGTAATGGTGGGAACTCTAGAAGGACTGCCGGTGATAAATCGGAGGAAGGTGGGGACGACGTCAAATCATCATGCCCTTTATGTCCTGGGCTACACACGTACTACAATGGCTGTAACAGAGGGAAGCAAGATAGTGATATTAAGCAAAACCCAAAAAGCAGTCTCAGTTCGGATTGAAGGCTGAAATTCGCCTTCATGAAGCCGGAATTGCTAGTAATGGCAGGTCAGCATACTGCCGTGAATACGTTCCCGGGCCTTGTACACACCGCCCGTCACACCATGAGAGTTGGGGATACCCGAAGCCTGTGAGCTAACAGTAATGAAGCAGCAGTCGAAGGTAGAATCAATGATTGGGGTGAAGTCGTAACAAGGTAGCCGTATCGGAAGGTGCGGCTGGATCACCTCCTTTCTAAGGAGAAAGAAACAGATGAGTTTTTTCAATAATGTTTATTGTTTATTTTTCAATGTACTTTAAATAGTACATTAAAAATTAGAGTGAAGGCTCGCTAAATTAAGGAAGAGACTAAACAAAACTCTACAATATGGGCTCATAGCTCAGATGGTTAGAGCGCACGCCTGATAAGCGTGAGGTCGATGGTTCGATTCCATTTGAGCCCACCAAACTAACTTAAACAAAAGTTAGTAAGCACATTGAAAAATATATAGAAAAAAGAAAAAATATCAAGGTAAACTAGAGTATTCATTATCGAAAGATAATAATATTATTACAATTAAAGCCAAAGATAATAAAGAGGCAATGTTAAACATTGAGTATTTATTAACAATGAAAATAAACCTAGAAAAATAGGTTAAGCTACAAAGAGCGTAGGGTGAATGCCTAGGCACCAAGAGCCGAAGAAGGACGTGACAAGCTGCGAAAAGCTACGGGGAGGAGCAAATATCCATTATATCCGTAGATATCCGAATGAGGGAACTCAATTAGAGGTAAAAGTCTAATTACCCATACATGAGTAAAGTAGTGTATGAGGAGGTAACGTGGGGAACTGAAACATCTTAGTACCCACAGGAAAAGAAAGAAAACTCGATTCCTAAAGTAGTGGCGAGCGAAATAGGAAGAGCCCAAACCGGAGGTAGTAATACCACCGGGGTTAGGACTGCAATATACTATTCTGTAAATTTAGTAGAAATGTTTTGGGAAAGCATACCATAGAAGGTGAAAGTCCAGTATATGAAAAATGAGCAGAGGTTAGCAGAATCCAGAGTAGTGCGAGACACGAGAAATCTCGTATGAAAGAGCGGGGACCATCCCGTAAGGCTAAATACTACTTGGTGACCGATAGTGATTAGTACCGTGAGGGAAAGGTGAAAAGAACCCCGGGAGGGGAGTGAAAAAGAACCTGAAACCCTATGTTTACAAGCAGATAAAGCACAATATTAGTGCGATATCGTACTTTTTGTAGAACGGTCCAGCGAGTTATTGTATATGGCAAGGTTAAATACTGTGTAAGGTATGGAGCCGAAGCGAAAGCGAGTCTGAATAGGGCGCACTAAGTCATATATAATAGACCCGAAACCGGGTGACCTATCCATGGTCAGGATGAAGCTAGAGTAAAATCTAGTGGAGGTCCGAACTGATTGTCGTTAAAAAGGCACCGGATGAACTGTGGATAGCGGAGAAATTCCAATCGAACTCGGAGATAGCTGGTTCTCCTCGAAATAGCTTTAGGGCTAGCCTCGTGATATTAGCATGTGGGGGTAGAGCACTGAAGGAGCTAGGGGCCTAACCAGGTTACCGAACTCTATCAAACTACGAATACCATGTGTGTAAGCGCGGGAGTCAGACTGCGGGAGCTAAGTTCCGTGGTCAAAAGGGAAAGAGCCCAGACCGTCAATTAAGGTCCCAAAGATATAGTTAAGTGGAAAACGATGTGATTTTGCATAAACAACCAGGATGTTGGCTCAGAAGCAGCCACTCATTCAAAGAGTGCGTAATAGCTCACTGGTCGAGTGAAGTTGCGCGGAAAATTACCGGGGCTAAACTATACACCGAAATTGCGGATTTGACATTGAAAGATATGTCAAGTGGTAGAGGAGCATTCTATTGTAGGACGAAGCAATACCGAAAGGAGTTGTGGACGAAGTAGAAGAGAGAATGCTGGAATAAGTAGCGAGAGCAAGGTGAGAATCCTTGCCGTCGAAAGTCTAAGGTTTCCTGGGGAAGGTTCGTCCGCCCAGGGTAAGTCGGGACCTAAGGAGAGGCCGAAAGGCGTATCTGATGGACAGCAGGTTGAAATTCCTGCACTACCGATACCTTTAAAAACACTTAAGGGACGCAGGAGTGGAAGGAAAGCGAGGAAGAGGAAAAACTCGTATCGAAAGATATAGTGAAACTATAAAGTAACGAATTTCCAAGAAGCACACTGACGAGAAAAGCTTAGGTGACATTAGGTAAAGGTACCCGTACCGCAAACCGACACAGGTAGATGAGGAGAGGATCCTAAGACGAACGGGAGAAGCATTGTTAAGGAACTCGGCAAATTGACCCCGTAACTTCGGAATAAGGGGTGCTGGTGTAAAAGCCAGCCGCAGAGAATAGGCCCAAGCAACTGTTTAGCAAAAACACAGGTTTCTGCCAAATCGAAAGATGAAGTATAGGAGCTGACGCCTGCCCAGTGCTGGAAGGTTAAGGGGAAGAGTTATTCGTAAGAAGAAGCTTAGAACCAAAGCCCCAGTGAACGGCGGCCGTAACTATAACGGTCCTAAGGTAGCGAAATTCCTTGTCAGGTAAGTTCTGACCCGCACGAAAGGCGTAATGATTTGGGCACTGTCTCGACAATGTACCCGGCGAAATTGTAGTACTAGTGAAGATGCTAGTTACCTGCGACAAGACAGAAAGACCCCATGGAGCTTTACTGCAGCTTGATACTGGGTTTCGATAATTTATGTACAGGATAGGTGGGAGACTATGAAGTTAGGGCGTCAGCCTTAATGGAGTCACCCTTGGGATACCACCCTTAAATTGTTGGAATTCTAACTTGTGATCATAAACTGGTCAGAGGACAATGTCAGGCGGGCAGTTTGACTGGGGCGGTCGCCTCCTAAAGAGTAACGGAGGCGCCCAAAGGTTCCCTCAGCGCGGACAGAAATCGCGCGAAAGAGTGTAAAGGCAGAAGGGAGCTTAACTGGAAGACAGACATGTCGAGCAGATACGAAAGTAGGGCTTAGTGATCCGGTGGTTGTAAATGGAAATGCCATCGCTCAACGGACAAAAGTTACCCTGGGGATAACAGGCTTATCTCCCCCAAGAGTTCACATCGACGGGGAGGTTTGGCACCTCGATGTCGGCTCATCGCATCCTGGAGCGGAAGTACGTTCCAAGGGTTGGGCTGTTCGCCCATTAAAGCGGTACGCGAGCTGGGTTCAGAACGTCGTGAGACAGTTCGGTCCTTATCTGTCGCAGGCGGAAGATATTTGAAGGGAGCTGTCCTTAGTACGAGAGGACCAGGATGGACATACCGATGGTGTATCAGTTGTCACACCAGTGGCACGGCTGAGTAGCTAAGTATGGAAGGGATAAACGCTGAAAGCATCTAAGTGTGAAGCCCACCCTAAGATAAGATATCTCATACCGTCAAGGTAGTAAGATTCCACGTAGACTATGTGGTTGATAGGTTGGAGGTGTAAGTGTAGCGATACATGTAGCTGACCAATACTAATAAATCGAGGGCTTAACCACTAATATTAATAAAGGTTAATAAAATGGTTTAGACCATAATAAATAAATAAAGGTAACTAAAGTTTACCTTAGAATAAATCTTTTTTCTATGTATTTTTGAGTGTGCTTAAATAAAAAGTACATAACACTTTTCTGGTGATGATGACATAAGGGGAAATACCCGTTCCCATTCCGAACACGGAAGTCAAGCCCTTATGTGCCGAAGATATTTGTGGGTTACCCTGCTGAGAAAATAGGTTGTCGCCAGTTTTTTTTATTTTTATAAGCAAATTAAAGAAAGTAAATATGTGTAAAATTTGTATTTTATAGATATTTACTTTCTTTTTAAAATATGATATACTAGAAAAGTAATTATTGTTAATGTTTCTATAATTAATTAATATAGAAATATTCTTATAAGTTATATAATGAGGATAATAATATGGAATCAAAAAAAGAAGTACGTGAAAAGGCTATTATATTATCAAAAAGACGGAGATGTGGAATAATTAAACCTAATTTTTCATCACTAATTGTAATATTTGAACAAATAGAGAATAATGCACAAGAAACATTACAAGGGGGATTAGGATGTTTTTCACTTGATGAAGTAATCTTAGACTGTATTAAGAACATGGATTTTGCAATATTTGATGAAGCAGAGAAATGGTATCTAAGAAAATGGTGGAAAGAAAAAGAAACATATACACAATTTGAAGAATATGACAGGAATGAGAGAAGAAAATATGTGACTGAATTATTTTTATTATTTATCGAAATGTACGAAAGTTTTAATTGTTCGCAAGGAGATCGTTTCAAAGAATTTAATATAGTATACAAAAAAAATGAAAATAGTTTACGAAATATTATTAATGATGCTATGCTGCATAAAGATTTTTATGTTCTTGAAAATGCAATAAAAGTGTTTAAAAGGTTTATCCAAACCTATGATCTACATTACTCAAGTCATGATATGACTGTTATGTTTGCACATGTGGCAATAGAGAGACATTTTGAAGAGGAATTATTATAAGGAGGATATAGTATAGGCCTGAAAAACACAGGAAGAAAATGTGAGCCTATTTCTTTTGTAGCACATAGAGATGAAAGCTCAGAAGCAGACAAAAAAAGACTTCAACATCTTAGAGCTGATGATCATATAAGGGACTTAATAGCAAATTCAGACTTTGATGTTTCATATTCAGATTATTTAAGGGCAAAAAAGATGCGTAGAGGAAAACTGTAAGAAGAAAGATATAAATAAAAAGCCATTTTATTAGAAATAATATAAATGGCTTTTTTAATTTATTATAATTCTAAGAACACATCTTCCATAGAATGACCAATGGTTAAAGGACTCATATTAACATCTGGACCTAATTTAGCTGTATCATTAGTTTTTGAAATACTTTTTAAATGTTCAATCTCTTCTTCTGAAAGTCCTTTATATCTTAGATAAGGAATATGTGAGAAACGTAAATGTAAATAAGATTCTTTATTTTCCCAATCATAACTTCTATTTGGATGAGTAGATAATTCAAATATTCTACCAGTACTATCTTTTACATATATAGGCTCACTCTTTTTGTAAGATTTAATCTTTATATTCCTTTGTATTAATAACTCTTCATCATAAGGAAATTCTATATCCTCTGGGAACATTAACGTATTTTTATTTAAGAAATCCTTATCTTTTAGGTTACGAGCAAGTTCGCTGTCTGATTTTATTAAATCTTTTATTCTTTTCAAAAAGTCTTTATCATCTTCAGAAAAATCTTTTTTATTTGAATATACTTTTAAATGTGAGTATAGTAAATTCAAAAATGAATCCATATTTGGAATTATCATCGTAGCTAATAATCGTATATTAGAATCTGAGTGTTTTTCCGCAATATCTAATAATTCAGAATAAAGCATTATTTCATCAAATTCAATATATTTATTATTTATATCAATATCTTCTATTTTTGTATTCTTTAAGTATGTAAGTAAATCTTTTAAATTACTACCAGCTACATAGTCATTAGAAGATAGAAATGCTTCTAAGAACCTAGATATACATCTTTCAGCACTATGAACATATTTTGACATATATACATCTTTATATCTATCTTCACGTAGAAGTAAGGCTTTTTCAATTTCAGGTAAACTAGAAAAATCATAAACATCTATATAAGTCCTTCCAGATTCACTAATCTTAATACTATTGTCAGAATTACTTATAGGAATATTATTCTCATCAGTTTCTACACAAATACTTTCATAATTTTGAGTTGTTAAATTTGAATGATATCCTAAATATAAGCTATCTCTAGATAAATAGTCCATTCTATCAACATCATAGCTACTTTCATCATGATTCTTAAAATTAAGTAAATCTTTTTCATATAACTGAGCTAGTACATTTGGTAAATCTGGGCTTATTGTTAAAAGAACGCTTTGTATTTCTTTATTTTCAAGCATAATTCTACTGCCAATTTCTTCGTGTGGACCTCTACTGTTAAAAACTTGTTCTTCCATTGCATGTGAAAGTGGTGGGTGACCGATATCATGTCCTGCCATTTTTATTAATTCCGCAATTAAATGTAATTTTAAATTATTATTTTCAATATATTTTTTCCATACTGGATTTTGATAATTATAAAATAATTCTTCTATTTTCTTATTTAAAACACCTTTAGAATGTTCTAATCTATTATGATATAAATTAGGGAAATGTGTTACAGCTAAACCTAATTGGGAAACTCTTCCTAATCTATTCATTGCTTTAGTTTCAAAGAAACTTTTAAATTCAGTAGGATAATAAATATTTCCATCTGAATATGTATGGCATAAAGATAAATCAATTTCACTATGCAATTCTACATTTTTATGGCTAATTCTTTCATCATCATAAAGCCATTCAAAGAAATCTTGAAAAGCTTCCTCTTTCGAATCCATATTTTCTAACTTTAACATACTAACTTCATATAATCAATCTAATAGTAATAATCTTAGATTGATTCCTTTCTATAAATTTATATAATTAAATTGTAGTAAATATTTTTACATATTTAAACTTCCATATAAATATTATACATAAAGAATAGTAAAAAATCAACAAATAATAACATTATGGGGGAAAATGTGATATAATGATATAAATAAAAAATATATAAATAAGAAAAAGGAGAAGAATATGGCAAAGAAAGAATGGAAATCAGGAACATTTATTTATCCAATACCAGCAGTAATGGTAACATCAGGAGATATGGAAAACTCTAATATAATGACAGTTGCATGGACTGGAATACTAAACACAAACCCAGCTATATGCTACATATCTGTACGACCTGAGAGATATTCATATAATTTAATAAAAGAATCAGGAGAATTTGTAATAAATCTTACAAATGAAAAATTAGCTTATGCCACAGACTGGTGTGGAGTAAGAAGTGGAAAAGATTATGATAAATTTAAAGAGATGAATTTAACAAAAGAAAAAGCAAATCATGTAAAATGTCCACTAATAAAAGAAAGTCCAGTATCAGTAGAGTGTAAAGTAAAAGAAATAAAGGAACTTGGAAGTCATCATGTATTTGTGGCAGAAGTTTTATCAATAGATGCATCAAGTGAATATATAGATGAAAAGGGTTCATTTGATATAAGTAAATGTAATTTAATAGCATATGCAAATGGAGGATATTATTCTTTAGGAAAGAAAATTGGTAAGTTTGGTTATTCTGTTCAAAAAAATAAGAATAAAAGGAAAAATAGAAGCAAAAAATAGAAAATTCAATTGACAAATTAACATAAATTATATATAATGCTACATATAAAAGTATCTATAAAACTCAAAAAAATAATTTTTTAAGGAGGCAAAAAATATGAGAAATATTCAAAAATGGCAGAAAACAGAAAAGGTAATTTTTGAATTACCAAGTGATACAAAAAAAGAAATGGAATTTAAAGAGTTAAGAAAACGGTGTATAAATAAGCCAGATATTGATGAAAAAGTTAATAATCCAGAATATGACAATGTAACTATCATGATAAAAAGTGCAACACTTAGACTTTTTAGCGATAAACTAGGTAGTTATATAGAGGAGCTATTTAACAAAAGAAACAGATTAAATGTGATATCAGCATGTTTCTTAGTAACTCTATATAATGAGTAAATGAGGATTAAGGATAATACAGATGAGTCAATAATTCCTTTTGAACTAAAATCATTTTGGAAAATGCAAAAGGCTATTGGACTTTTAGGGGAAGTATCAAATATTCTTATGAAACAAAAATTATTGCTTCAAACCTTAAATAAAACATACGCATTAGATAATCAGAAAAATGCAATAAACAGCACACTCGAAGTAGTAAACTCTTTACACATATTACCACCAGAAGATGGCAAAATAGTAGTTGAATTTTTAGAAGAAAAATTTACAGTGGATGCTAACAATGTTAAGTTAGATATAATTCCGCTCTGTAAAATTCTTGTAAAATATTATGTACAATTTGTTACATGCATTGATGAACTTTATGAGAGTTTCAACACTTATTTTAATAAGAAAAAAGTTTACAATGCTAGATGTGAAATGGAGAAACTTATGGAAGAATATTTTACTTTAGGTATAAAGTATTAATAAATAAGGAGGAAAAGTGTATGAGTAAAAAGATAGGTTTTATTTGGAAGGAAAAAGGAAAAAAATATGAAAATGAAGTGGATCGGGAACTTTTTAAAAATTTAATGGAAGCAGTCAAAGCTAGTTTTGACTGGGATAACGAAATTTCTACCAAAATATTAAGTTATATTCCAAATTTAGAATGTATAGAAATTGATAAGGATAGAAATGAACAAAGAGATGTACCATTCATTGTGTGCAAAATGCAAAACAATACAAAAGAAATGATAGAAATAAGAAACTGCCATCAAATAATGTGGTCAATACTAAATAAGTATACTACATAGTAAATAGAAAAATTATAATATAGCAAAGGAAGAAAATGATGAACTATATCCTAAAAAGTAGAGTTCAACATTTTCTTCCTTTTTTATATTATATGAAATTATTCTATTTCAAATTAATATTGTGAAGATTATAATATTGAGAATGTCTATTAGATAATGATTTGACTTGTATACCTTGCTCTCTATGAAACTCTAATATTTTAGTTAAAAGTATAATAGCAGAAATAAAACAAGTTAAACTGTAAACATTTGCTTTATATATTAGTATATTGCTTTGAGTAAGAGATAAATTGGATAGCATTTTGATATATTTAGAAAAAAATTGTTTGACAAATGTCGAAAATTGTAGTAATATTTAAAGTTAAGTAAACATAAGAGATAATAGAAAGGGGAGCAAAATAAAATGAAAAAAACATATATATTTGGACATAAAAATCCAGATACAGATTCAGTAACTTCAGCAATAGCACTTTCATACTTAAAAAATAAACAAGGTTTTAATACAAAACCTGTAATATTAGATAGCTTAAATAGAGAGACAGAATTTGTATTAAAATATTTTAATATAGATGTCCCAGAATTTCTAAATGATGTAAAAATAAAAATAGAAGATATCGAATACTATAAGAACTTTTGTGCTAAGGAAAATGTAAGCATACTAAAAGCATATGAAGAAATAAGAAAAAAATCAGTTACTGCTATACCAATAACTTCAGAAAACAAAAAATTACTAGGATTACTTACTTTAAAAGCAATAGCAAATGAATTAATAAGTGGAAATTTTAATAAGGTAGAAACTTCATATAAAAACATATTAGAAACTTTAAAGGCAGAAGAAATAATAAAAATAGATGAAGAAATTAGTGGAAATATATTAGTTGCAAGTTATGGTAGTGAAACAATAGTAACAAATATAAAAATGGATTCAGAAACAATATTAATAGTAGGTAATAGAAACAGAGTAATAGATTATGCAATAAGTAGTAGAGTTAAATTGTTAGTTGCAATAGGTGGTCATAAGCTATCAGAAGAACAAATAAATAAAGCAAAGGAAAATAAGGTAAATGTAATATCTACAGAGTATGATGCTTTTTATACAGCAAAATTAATAGGCTTAAGTAACTATGTAAAAAAACTAATAGATAACTCAAGAATAGAAAGTGTAAATAAAAAAGATGATTTAGATGTATTACTACAAATGAGTGCAAAAAAGAGATACAATAATTATCCAGTAGTAAATGAAAAAGGAAAATGCGAAGGATTAATTAGAATAACAGATATAAAAGAAAAAAATAGTAAACAAGTAATATTAGTAGACCATAATGAAATAGAACAAAGTGCTACAGGAATAGAAGAAGCAGAAATACTAGAAATAGTTGATCATCACAAAATAGGAAGTATTTCAACAACAAAGCCAATTAATTTTAGGAATATGAGTGTTGGAAGTACAAATACAATTGTCGGTATTCATCCAACCGCCTTCGGTAGAGGAACTGCGCAACCGGCTGCAAGGACGCGGAACGGACGCGCCCGAAGTAATTGAAAGCCGCATCGCCAAAGCGGAATATGAGTTGAGTTTTGCCC
>CATNCV010000062.1 GCA_950096965.1 uncultured Clostridiaceae bacterium
CTTCTTTATAATTACAAACTATTCTTACTCCTGCAATATCATTAATGTTTTGAATCATATTTTCATAATTAATTTCTATTTTTTTCTTTTTCATTTTCCCAGCTATACTTTCTGGACTTTTTATTCTTGATGTTACATTTGTTATTACTTCATAATTATAATATTCATTCAATACTCTTTTTAAATTTGTAAACTTTTCAACTATACTATTTAAAGCTTTTTGGTAAATTAGCATAATTATTTCAAATTCATCATATTCTTTTTCTATTTTTATTAATTCATTATTTTTGAGCACCTCATTTTCTCTTTTTAATATACTTTCCATTCTATCCCTCCTTAATTAGGTTATATGGATTATATATTACATTTGTTAAACATATATTAACGCTTTGTAACTTTTTTGTGTTTATTTTCCTTTTAACTATTTTTTATACTGAATAATTAGTCAGTTATTTGACACTTAATATTTCATATGGTATATTTTTCCATATAGAAATTTATAAAGGTGTTGATTTATTTGAAAAGAACAAAATTAATAGATAGAGTTTTACCTTCTTATACAAAAGGTGAAGAAATTTTTAATATGGTTACTCATATTGTTGGTGGTGCTTTGGGGGTTATTGGTATTATATTGGTACCCATTTTTGCAGGTAAGCATCATAATGTTTATGGTATTGTTAGTGGTATTATTTTTGGTTTTTCTATGATTTTACTTTACTCAATGTCTAGTATATATCATGGGCTTAGTCCTAAACTTAAGTCTAAAAAAATTTTCCAAATTTTAGACCATTGTTCTATTTTTATTTTAATAGCTGGCTCATATACTCCTTTTTGTTTATGTACATTAAGAGAATATAACCCTATAACTGGTTATTCTATTCTTGCTATTATTTGGCTTGCTGCTATATTAGGTGTTATTTTTAATTCTATCGATATTAAAAAGTATAAGGTCCTTTCTATGGTTTGCTACCTTTTAATGGGATGGTGTATTATTGTTAAAATTAATATATTGCCTAATTTATTAACTATTCCTGGTTTTGTACTTTTACTTCTTGGTGGTATTATTTATACAATTGGAGCTGTTTTATATGGAGTTGGAAAAAAGCATAAGTATATTCATTCTGTTTTCCATATATTTATATTTTTAGGAAATTTATTACATTTTCTTTGTATATTATTATATGTTGTTTAATTATTTGCAAGGAAATAGTTTAGCCATACTAATATTATTTCAATTTAAATTATTTTTTCCTATACAATAAGAAAGTGGCTTTGCTACACGGACGAGCGGCGCTCGCCCCTACAATTTAAAATTAGATTTTTTATATTTAAAAGTTAAAAAAACCGCAGACAATCGTCTGCAGTTTCTTTAGCATTTCTGGTACTTATGCTATTTTCAAATCTTCAATCATTACATTGTAGAGTTCTTCTAAGTCGGAAATTCTTTCTTCAATGTTACTGATATCCAATCCTTCTAATAGCTCTCGTACATAGGAGTCAAATTCCTCCTTTACTTTTTGTTCTTTTTTGGACAGGCCTTTTACACCTTTAATAAATTTGAATTTCTTTTCTGAATAATTCTCTTTGATGTACTTCCCATACAGAAATTCTACAGTTTCTTTTGTATTTTCTACTGCCTTTTCTTCATCTTCAATTAATTCTAATTTCAGAGAATTGTTTTTCAGCAGTGTAATACATCCAAAACCATAAATTGGCTGACCATATCCACCATTACCAATTGTTATTTCTCGCTTTCCCATGTAAGGAATGCATTTTAATGCAGACGAAATATCAAAAGATTCTAATTCAGGAATATATCTTTTGGCTCTATCCCATGCTTCTTTTACTCTTGCACGTTCTACTTTGTTTCTTAAGTCTGCCATAGTATTTCCATTGTATCCATGCCAAGAGTCTCCATAGTAATTAAATGTTACCTGTGTTCCATCATCTAAAGTTATTCTTTTAGTATTTGAATGATATAATGTATACTTATCTACAGTTATTGAGGCTTCCTTCCAGCCATAGTTTACGTCAAAGGTTTTTCCGTCAATCTCTATTGTTTTTTGCCTTCTTTCTTCGTAGTAAGTACTTCTATTGCTACTTTCATAATCAGCTTTTAGCCTTTCATACTCTGGATGATTTGGAACAGTTTTGGTATCTTCTGCAATTTGAATATCTTTAAAATATGTTACTTTTGTTACTTTCACAGCATCCTCATAAGAAGAATAATAACTATCTGTCTCCTCTTCTGTAATAAACTGAGGTGCTATTTCTTTTAATTCCTCTGCACTTACTTTTGTTACTATTGTAACCAAGTCCATGGTTCTCTTTCTGCCATATGAGTCTTTAAACTCAATAATTCTCGGCTTTCCAACTACTAAACTTGGATTACTTGAGCTTAAGCAACTTTTTCGATCTAAGTTTCTGTAAATTCCATCTCCATTTACATATCCATAACCAGTATCTTTGTATACATGGTTAATCATTCCTGCCATGCATGCCATCTTTATTGCCTTTCGGTCGTCTGAAGATGTTATTTCTACAACTCCTTTTAATGCTTCATGCATTCTTTTGATGTGCTCTTTAATTTGGAAGAAAGCTTTTTTGTTAATGCCTAACTCGTCGAATTTTACAAACCCCATTTTTTGAAGCTCATTCCATACATCCAGCTCTGCTAATAGGTCACTTTCTCTTTCACGAGTAAAATTATCATATGAGCCTTGTTTCCCATAGATAGGATCTCCTTCTGAGTCTATTCCAATTTGCCTTTGGTTACTGCTAAGCAAAGTTCCGATTTCAACAATAGATGCAATTTTAATTACTTCTTCTGTAACACCATATTTCTCAGCTTCAATAATCATTCTTGCTGACTGCACGCCTACTGGCATTTTAGCCATCTTGTAGCCAATGGGAGTTACTGTGTTATCTTCTTTAAGTGCACCTAAGTTTATAAGCATTTCTTTTGCTCTTACAAGTTCTTCTATTCTTGGCTGATGGAAGAATGGAAATTCTACTGCGTCAATTCCAATAGTTGCTAAGCGCAGTACTGTCTGCTCTAAAAGACATCTTTGAATTTCAGGTACCGAGAATTCTTTTCTTTCTTCAAAGTAAGTATTTGAGCAAAGAATGTATTTACCTTCCTTTGTTCTTCCTGCACGGCCTTTTCTTTGCATGCAGTCTGCCTTGCTTGTGTCTCTTAAGAATAATCCCTGAATACCATTATATGTTTCTAAGTGTCTTTCTTTTCCTGTGTCTGCAACTGCGTCAATATCTGGAATTGTTATCGAAGTCTGTGCTACATTGGTGGCTACAATTACCTTGGGAACAGAATAACTATAAAAGCACTTCTTCTGCTCTTCTGAATCCAGTTCACCATGTAATGGAAGCACTTTTGCTTTTACATTGATAGAAGAAAGTTTCTTAATCACTTCTGCAATTTCTTTTTTTCCTGGAACAAATACCAATGTATTACGTCCTTCTAAAACCATTTCAGTAATAGCTGGAATTAGACTTTCTTCACTTCTTTCTTCAAAGCTTACTGGATATAATCTTCCAGGTACTTCAAGAGAATATACATCTTCTCCAAAGTATTCTGCCAAGCTCTCCTTTTCCAGAGTTGCACTCATAATAACTACTTTGGTACACCAGCCCTCCTGTATCTTCTTCTTAGACCAGCCTACAAGTGTTTCAATATTTGAGTTCCACTCGTGAACTTCATCTATTACTAACACTTTTGGCTTGTTCTTGGTGTCTGTAAGAGACCGAACTAACTCTAAGCCATCTGTACAATAAAGCACTGATGTGTTTTTAGAGTCCTTTCTCTCGAGTGCTGTTCTGAAACCTACTATTTCACCTAACGTAGTTTCCATCTCTTCTGCCACTCTTTCTGCTAATGACCAAGCTGCCATACGCCGAGGTTCGGTAACAACAACATCATACCCAGCATTATATGCATACTGTGGTACCTGTGTTGATTTTCCAGAGCCTGTTTCAGCTGTAATAATTGTTACAGCATGATTCTTGATTGCCTCTGTGATTTCATTCATATAGTTGTAAATAGGTAATGATGTGTTCATATTAAAATACTCCTTTCAAATTTCGCTTATTTAAGTTTTTTGGTAATGTTTGTTTATGCTAAATATAAACAATATTGCTTATATTATATAACATTTTACATAACATTGCAATCAGATATAGTTATTTATGCAAAAAAAGTAATAACTTTTACTTATTATTATCAAAGTTATTACTTATATATAAAGTTATTTTTAATTATTTTGTTTTGCTTAGTATTTGTTGTTATATATAATATATTTCTATTTTATTATATATACATGTTCTTAAACAAGTTATTTTCCTACATTTATATTTCCACAATCACATTCTAGTTGTAATGTAATTTCTGAGTTTCTATTATTTTTACTTATATTTGCTTTTCCTAAGTTTACTTTTGATTCTATGTATACTTCGTTTGTTTCTTTTATATCTATATTTCCTAAGTCTGCTTTTATTTTAGAATTTTCGTTTATTATAAGTTTTTGTATTTCTACGTTTCCTGAGTCAACTTTTATGTCGCATTTATTTAGTATTTCTTCTACTTTTATATTTCCTAAATCACATTTTATATTTGCATTTTTTATTTTGCCTATTTCTACATTTCCTGCGTCACAGTCTACATTTATTGTTGCATTTGGTAAATTGTTTATATAGCAGTTTCCTAAGTTATTGTTTATTTTTATTGTATTATGATAGCTAGAAGGAATATTTATTATAATATCATTTTTTATATTTCCAAAATTAAAAAATATGAATTTGTTTCTTTTTGTATAATCTACTATTAATTTGTTTCCTTCTAACGTAATTTCTACATCTTTCTCTTCTTCTCCATAAGCTGTTACTGTAATATTATCGTTTGAAGTTTCTTTGAATGTAATATCTCCTGCATCTTGTTTTATTTCTATATTTTTTATTTCCTCTAAGCTAAAGGTTTTGTCATATATTATTTTATTGCTTTTAGAACCAATATTTATTATTTTACCTTTTCCCCCTGTTAAATTTACTACTAAAAACATTACTAAAATGAATATTAATATAGAAAGTAGTATTAATAAACATATAATTGGTGTTTTACTATTCATCTTTTTCATCTCCTTTTAACATAAATATTAATTTTACAGCTTGGCATATTAAACCATTTATTATAAATATTACCCATGTTACATGCCATGCCATTGTTGTAAAGCTTATTATGAAATATAGTGCTACACAAATTGAGCCTATTATTCCATTTATTTGTTTTATTATTTTTTCTTCTTTCTTTTCTTCTTTTGTTTTTTCAAATTTTGGCATTGACATATAGTTTTTTATTATTCTTGCTGTTGCCCAACCTATTAATATTAGGAATATTGAACTTGCTACTATTGGGTTTACATGTTTTACTGGAACTAATATCATTATTAAAGCTACTGCTAAAATGTATATAAAAATAGAACCACTTACTACTTTTGCTGATTTTTCTTTTGCCTCTTGTTTAGTAATTACTTTTTCTTCTTGTACTTCCTCCTTCTTCTGTTTTTCTTCTTTTTTTCCTGTTAGCAGTTCTTCTACACCTATTTCAAATAATTCACTTATTGGAACTATTTTATCAAAGTCTGGTGTGCTTTGGTTTGTTTCCCATTTTGAAACAGTTTGCCTAGTTACATTTAATTTCTCTGCAACCTCATCTTGTGTTAAACTTTTTGCTTTTCTTAATTCAAATAATCTTTCTCCTAAATTCATTATTTTCATCCTCCCTTTATTTAAAATTATATATATTTCTTTGGCCAATTTCTATCAATTTTAGTTGGAAATTTGTCAACTGATTTTAACATTGTAGTGTTTTATTTGGTTGCAAAAGCTTATATATTGTATCAATTTAAATTTTTCTTTTATATAATATCATAAAAATGAATCTACTTCAATTAAGTATTTACTAAATTTCTTAAACAAAAACTGAGTGCACATTGTACACTCAGTTTTTTGGATAAAATTTTTAATTATTATTCTGATACTCCTGTAATATCTTCGCCTTTTCTTCATCTGAAAGGCTGTTCCAGGTGTCTTCAGTTACATCAGGATTTACTTCAATCATTTGGCTATCTTCTGCATCATATGCTGAAGTACCTTCATCGAGTTCATTTCGTTTTTCCTGTGCTTCGGAAACAGGGGTAGCAAATGCAACATTATCAAATGTTACGATGTCTACTGTCCCATTTTTGTCATCTACATAAGTAATTTTTACAGTATCACCATCACGAGTAACTGCCAGTTCTTCTGAAACCATATACGAAGCTGTGAAGATTTTCTCTTCTTCTCCTTCTACTACCAAATAATAGTAAGTTGAGCCGTCTTCTACTACATTTGAGATCCGCTGAACTTTGCCTTTATAAGTATATCCATATGCTTCATCGGAAGCTACTACATGTGTAGTACTATTTCTTGCAACTGCTTGGATATATGCTCTGTTTGCCTCAGACAAACTAGCTCCTTTGGCTGCTATACTATAATTCTCAATATTTACCATTGCATATGCTTTTAATAGCCCTTCTTGATCTTTAAGTCCCATAACATATGTAGGAATTCCATTAATATTTAATGGTAATGGCTCTGTCGATGTATAACCAAAGTCTGATACCAATCCTTCTGCCGATTTATGAAACCTACACTAGATTCATCTGTTCCTACACTCGTCATTCCTGTGAAATAGTAGCAATCTCCTTCTACATACACAGTTAATATAAGATCTGTTTTCTTTGTCATTTCTGTGTTTCCAAATATAGTATTCCCAAAACCGTGTATCAGTTTTCCCCAATTGTCTATTTGGTTTTCAATAAATGCCTGTGGCTGAATAATATCTACCCAATCTGGCGTATCTTCTACTGAATACCAGCTTGTTTCACCTGTTTGTGCATCTACTACTACCACTCCAGTTGCCTCTTCGGTTCCAAATATTGTTTTATTTTCATATGTTGTTACTACCCAATATGGACGTCCAGAGTCATTAATTTCAAATGTATACTCTGTTAATCCAACGTTTTTAAATCCTTGATTCCTTATATGGCGTGTTAAGTCATAGCTAAAATAAGCTGACTTCTGGTAACGAATATTAATCTTTTCGCCATCTAACTCTGTTATAAAATTTACTTTGTTGGGGTTTGAAGCAGAAACTGTAATATAGCCTGGTATGGTTCTATTCTTATTCCATTTGAAATATCCAGAATGCTCAAGAGGTACTACATACATAATTTCTCCATTTACCTCCTGAATTGCTGCATTTCCTAAGTATACTCTAGACCCTAAGGCAATATCTTCGCCAATCTTCTTGTCAGCTTGCTTCTTTGCCAATGCTTCGTCTACAATTGGAATTTGAGAAGTGTCTATCTGTTTTATCATTTCTGAATATTCTACTTTTTCTACTTCTCCAATTTGTTGCTGTTTTACTGTTGCATTGAATACAGAACTTCCAAAAAAGGCTCCCCCTATCCATAAAATTAGTAAAATTGCAAATCCTAAAAAGGCTATAACACCCGCTATTCCAAAGTCAGAAACCCACATGGCAATATTGGATATTAGTATAATTACACATAAACCTATAAATAGAAAACCGCTGGCATATGCAATTGATAATGGCGGAAGCCATAACCAATATAGTGCGCACATTAATACTACTGAAAGAACACTTACAACTAACTTACCTACTTTTTCCATTCTGAAATCCTCCTATATTGTTTCCTTGGTTTTTAAGTTACTTGTGAAATTCTATCCTCCTTTTATTATTTTATTTAAAATAAATTTTTTAAAACATATTACTTTAAAAGTATATCATGTTTTATGGAAACTTGTAATAGCTTTTATTGTTTTTTTGTTTTCTTAGTAGTTATTTGTTTTTTACTAATTACATATTTTAGTTAAATATCTTTATACTTTAATATTATTAGTTTTTTCAATTTTCAAAAAATTTTATTTAAAGAAAGTTCTTTTTCTGTGCTTTTATTCTTGTATACATTTTTACATTCTGGTTATCCTATTAAAAAAATCTGGAGGTGTTTTTATGAAATTAACTATATGTGAATTAAGTTATTTAAATGAACTAATTACTAGTTGTGTTAATACTATTACTTGTATGTCTTTATTTAAAAATCAGGTTACTAATGAAGAATTAAAAGCTTTACTTTGTAATCATTTTCCTATTCATGTGGAGGATTATAATAGAAAAGTAGAGTTTGTTAAAAATGTGGATAGTGCTTCTGGAAAACTTAATGTTCCTGAGCTTAATACTTCTATTTTTGCTGAAGATGTTAATAGTTCTAAACGTGCTGAGCCTATTACTGTAAATACTAATGTTACTACTTTGACTGATAGGGAAATTGCTTTATCATATTTCTTAACTTTAAAAAGAGCTGGTAAGGAATATGCTATAGCTTCTATGGAGGCTACTAACCCTACTTTACGTCAATTTTTAAAAGATGCTTATACTATGAGTTGTAATCATTCTTATGAAGTTTATGAGTGGATGGCTAAAAATAATTATTATCCGATTATTGTTGCTACAGGTGAACAAACTGGCGATATTGCTAGTATTTATAATACTATTTCTTTGTAGGGTATTTAGAGATTTTTGGAAAGATTTGGGACGTGTTCAAAACTTTCCAAAAATCTCTAATTTATTATATTTGCTTGACATTTTACATAATACATTATATACTTATAGCGTTAATATTGTAATTAATCTTTTTAAAATTTTGAGGAGGTATATTAATTATGAAACGAATTCATTCTTTTGTTCTTACAGGTGGGCCTTCTGGTGGTAAAACTTCTGGTTTGTCTATTATTGAGCAGGAACTTGGAAACCGGGGTTATTATGTTTTAGTTGTTCCTGAAACAGCAACTGAACTTATTCCTACTGGAATTAGACCTTTTGGAAATTCTTTAAGTAATTTGGATTTTCAACATGTTCTTTTGGAGAAACAATTATTTAAAGAAAAACTTTATCGTAATACTGCTAACTTGTATATTCCATCAAATGACATTGTAATTCTACATGATCGTGGTATTATTGATAATAAAAGTTATATGACACCTGGTGAGTTTCAAACTCTTCTTTATCAGTTTGGTATGAATGAAGTCTCTGCACGAGATAGATATGATGCAGTATTTCATCTTGTTACTGCTGCTGATGGTGCTGAAGAATTCTATACTTTAGAAAATAATGTTGCTAGAACAGAAACCCCTGAGCAGGCAAGGCAATTAGATAGAAAAGGAATTGCTAATTGGACTGGTCACACTCATTTACGAGTTATTGATAACTCTACTGATTTTAAGAGAAAAATGTCAAGACTTATGAATGAAGTTTATTCAGCTCTTGGGGAGCCTGTTCCAATTGAAATTGAACGTAAGTATTTAGTACAAAAGCCAGATTTAAATGTTCTTTCTAAATATGTTGACATTACAACTGTAGATATTGTTCAAACATACCTTACTTCTTCAAATGGAAAAGAACGTAGAATTCGTCAGCGTGGTCAAAATGGTAACTTTTCATATTATATTACAGAAAAGCAGGAAACTTCTGGCATTGAACGTCCAGAAGTCGAAAAGAAAATTTCTGAAAAAGACTATTTACGTTATCTTTCTCAGATTGATTCTTCTCTTAGCCCTATTGTTAAAAAACGGGTTTGCTTTGTTTACAAAGCTCAATATTTTGAACTTGACATTTTTAATTTTTCTACTGATTATGCTTTGATGGAAATTGAACTTACTGATAAGACAAATATTGTAAACTTGCCAACATTTATTAATGTTTTAAAAGAAGTTACTGATGACCCACAATACAGAAATCATAAACTTGCTAAAACACAAGCATTTCCTGTATAATATTATTTGTTTTATAAATACCTCCCAAAATAGTGTAATACACTTTTTGGGAGGTATTTAATGAATATTTATTTTTTATTTCTTTCATATGTAATGTGAGCTTTATTTGTGTTCTTGTATGTATTTAACAACATCTCCAACTGTAACTATTTTTTCTGCTTCGCTGTCTGGTATTTCTAAGTCAAATTCTTCTTCTAAGCTCATTATTAATTCTACTATATCTAAAGAATCTGCTGATAGGTCATCTACAAATGTTGCTTCCATTGCTATACTTTCTTCACTTGTGCCTAATTGTTCTACTATTATCTTTTTTAATTTTTCGTAAATTTCTTGTTCTGACATCTTTCTCACCTCCTTTAAACTCCCATTATATTGTAGCCATTATCCGCATATATAACTTGACCTGTTATACTGTTTGACATATTGCTTAGTAAAAATGTTGCTACATTTCCTACTTCTGTTGTTGTTACATTTTGGTGTAATGGTGCTTTTTCTTCTACTATTGTTATTATTTTTGAAAAGTCTTTTATTCCTTTTGCTGATAGTGTTTTTATTGGTCCTGCTGATATTGCATTTACTCTGTGCCCTTCTTTTCCTAGGTTTTGGGCTAAATATCTTACACTTGTTTCTAGTGCTGCTTTTGCTACTCCCATAACATTATAGCCATCTAGCACTTTGGTTGAACCATGATATGTTAAAGTTACTAAATGTGCATTTTCGTTTAACATTTCTAATTCTTTTGCTTTTCTTGCTACTAATACAAATGAGTAACTACTAACATCTACTGCGTGGCTATATCCTTCTTTACTTGTATATATGAAATCATTATGCAAATCTTCTGTATTTGCGTGGGCTACTGCATGTACAATGCCATCTAGTTTTCCATTTTCTTCTTTTATTTTTTTGAAGGTTTCTTCTACTATTTCATCTTCTGATGCCCCATTTAGAACATAGCATTTTCTTCCTTCAAATTCTTTTGTTAGTTCTTCTATTTTTTCTTTGTTTTCTTCACCCATATATGTAAATATTAGCTTTGCTCCATTTTCATAGGCTGATTTTGCTATTCCATAGGCTATACTCCATTTGTTTCTTATTCCTATTATTAAAATTTGTTTGTCTTTAAGTAACATTTTTCTCCTCCTTATTCATTTACTAACTGACACTTTTTATTCTCGTCACATCGCCTACTCTTTGTATATAATTTTTATAGGCTTGAAGCACTTATAAAATATATACAAAACAAGCAAGTGGCTACTCTGATTTAAAACTGTCAAGTATTAAATTTGTTTAAATCCTTGTATTTTTCTAAATTTTTCGTATCTATTTTCTACTATTTCGTCTTCATTTAATTGTTTTAATGCTTTTACCTCACTTGTTATTTCTTTTCTTATGTTTTTTGTGATTTTATCAAAGTCTTCTTCTGTAATTTCTAGTGGCTCTTTTATTATTTTGTCTATTACTTTTAAGTCATATAGGTCTTTTGCGGTTAGCTTCATTTTTTCGGCTGCTTCTTTATATTTGCTTGAGTCTTTCCACAATATACTACTATAGCCTTCTGGTGATAGTATTGAGTATACTGCGTTTTCCATCATTAATACTTTATTTGCTACTCCTAGCGCTAATGCTCCTCCACTTGAGCCTTCTCCTATTACTATTGCTATTATTGGAACTTTTAGTTTTGCCATTTCAAACATTGATTTTGCTATTGCTTCTCCGTTGCCCTCTTTCTTCTGCTTCTATTCCTGGGTATGCTCCTTTTGTGTCTATAAATGTTATTACTGGTCTTCCGAAATTTTTCTGCTTGTTTCATAAACCTTATGCCTTTTCGGTAGCTTTCTGGGTTTGGCATTCCAAAGTTTCTTTCTATGTTTTCTTTTGTGGTTCTTCCTTTTTGCTGGGCTATTATTGTATAGTTTTGTCTTCCTATTGTGGCTAATCCACATATTATTGCTTTATCGTCTTTGAAGTTTCTGTCTCCATGTAATTCTATGAAGTTATCGAATATTTTTTCTATATATTCTATTGATGTTTTTCTTTTGGGATTTCTTGCTATTTCTACTTTATCCCAAGCGGATAGGGCTTTTTCTTTCATTTTTTCTCCTTTTCTTTACTTTTATGTTAATTTATGTTATAATTTTACTTATAGAAACTGTTGTTTGAAAATTCAATTCCTTAATAGGAGGTATATTTTATGATTAATTCAGTTAATAATAGGAAACATACTTACACTATAATTACTTTTACACCTGCTGAGGGTTATTAACTCTTGGCTTTTTTTATTTTATATATATATACATGCAAGATGTGAATTGTTTTATGTATTTTTGGGTTTCCGCATTGGGGACAGTCCCTCTTGGGACATCTTCGAT
>CATNCV010000063.1 GCA_950096965.1 uncultured Clostridiaceae bacterium
TATACATAATATTTATTATTCTGTTTTTCCTCAGCCTTCAAATTTCATTATATTTATTATTAATTATTATAGTTTATTTTTTACTTACATAAATTATAAAAATTTATATGGATATTCAAATTTTGTAACAACAATGAAATGTAATTGTTACAGACAAAAAGATTTATTTGTGATATACTAATTCAAGATAAAATTTATCAATATACATACATAAAGAAAATATGTACCTTATGGAGGATAATATGAACAATAACTTTCCTAAAGCATATAAAGAAGTAATGGAAATATTAAATTTTGTGCCTAAGCAAAGTGTGGATAAAATACCCCAAACAATGCTTAAAACCTTTGAATCTAGTATGGATAAAAATTATAATTTTACAGTTGATATAAATAAAAGTTTTGAAGAACAGAATTTGTTAGATGAAACTAAAGCCATCTTTGCTAATATTTTTAGAGATTATTGGGCTACACCTTATCAAAAAGAAAGAATTGAGATTAAAGAAAAATATGACAGACAAAAAATTGAAGAAGAAAAAAGATCTAAATATAATGTTAATAATCTGTTTGTAAAAAGAGAAGAAAAACTATTAAAAACTACAAATAATTTTCCTATTGAATACAATCAAGATAAATTTTATAAAAAAATTATTAATTTCTTTATAAAACTATTTCATATAAGTTAGGAGGGAATATTTAAATGGATGAAAATAAAAAATCAATATTAAGGGCTATACTATATAATACTTATAATGGAGATATTAATGAAGCTCAAAATCATGAAGATGAAATTATGCAACATATAGAAGAAACTCAAAATTTTTTAGCAAATCAAAAAAAACTATATGATAAATTAAAGGAGACTCCTATTAATAATAATAATTTAAAAATAAATATTTCTAATGGTAAAGTAGTTTTTGAAAAAGGGACTTTAGTTCATTGTGCAAATAGATGTAATTATGAAAAACTAGTAAATATCCAAGAAAGGGGAATTTTATCTGGCGACTTAATAGGAATTTCGGAAGCTGATAATGCAGAAACTTTTTATTGTGCCGATTTTTATAGGGCTAATGAAGAAATAGATAGTAATAAATTTTTTGATAGAATAAATGAAAGCGATTCATTTAATTGTAGAGGTCCCTTTAGTCCTAATTGGAAAAATTGCTTAAAGTTAGCTTTTATAATTAACCCTAATGCTAAATTACAAGATTTATTAGATACTGATATGTATCAAGTGAAAAACAATAATAATAGTATGCAGTATATGTTAAATTTGCTACAAGATTATAAAAATGAAAAATATGGTCAAGTTGCTGCTATTCCATATGGAATCCCTTCAAACTTCATTTCTGGTATTGTAGCAGGTGACTATTTATTACAAAGTAAAGAATATATGCAAGTATTACAAGAATTATTTCCTAATTGTTATGTGTTAACACATGATGGAAAAGTATTTTTTGACCCTAATATAAGTAAAGAAGCAAATGAAGCTAATAGAAACGAATTTTTACAAAATCTTCAACAGTTTAAAGAACATCACATATCCAATGGAAATATGATGATACAAATTTTTTTAGAAAAAGCTCCAAAAACAGCAAATATTTCATCAAATGATAATAATGGAGAACTCTTATTTACTGAACATGAAATAGGTAAAGCAACAATAAATGTTAATATCATAGATAAAGATAATGCTAAAAAAGAATATCAAAAGAATGAACCTGAATTATATTGTTGTGATCAAGAAGATATTAAAAAATAATAAAAGCAAAAAAAGGAACTAGAAAAATTGATATACCTTTAAAAATAAAGCTTATCAATTTTCTGTCCCTTTTAACAAATTACAATTAAAACAATTTGTACAAAGCCCATGCCAACTTTATTAATACATTATTTTTATTCCTAAATAGAATAATATTGCTAGCACTATTATTGAAAGTGAATAAATAAATATTCTTTTTATTTTACTACATTCTTCTACTACTAATGGAACTATTACAAATGCAAGCCCCACAATTACAATTAGTATAAAATCAAACGAGAAATTTGGAATATTTATGATAATCATTAACTGTATAAAAAATTTTATCATTTTGCTCAAAAATTTTTTATTGCATATTCTCCCTTCCCCCCATGCCTTAGTTGAGCCTTCAAACTCATCTAAGCTTTTCTTTAATTCTTTAGTTGATTTTTCTATAGGTGTAATTGTAAATGCACTCATTACTTTCATTATTATTACCCTTATTAACTCTATCCCTGTATATTCTGTTGGAATATCTGAATAGATATTAGATATTGTTTCAATTGTTTCAGAAGCCTCTTTTACATTCCGTACCTGCTCAATAATTTTTGATAACATGTTTTTCCTCCTAAAAAATTACTTTTGTTTTTTACACTCCTATAAGATAAAAGTAGGAGATATTTTATATTTGCTTGTATATATATTATACCATTTTTTCCATTGTTCAGCAATATGTTATGTTGTTTTTTTATGTAATATGTTATTTTTTCTGTGCTATTATAAAATTTATAATATATTTATTCAATTTTTATTATTTTTGTGCTATACTTATTTCTATCATACATAGAATTATATATAGAAGGTGTTTTTATGGATAGATTTAAAGAAACTAAAAAGGCGGGGCTTTTTGGTATTTTTGGAAATATATTTTTATTAATTATAAAAGGAAGTATTGGGGTTTTAACTAATAGTCAAGCTATGATTGCTGATAGTGCTAATAGTGCTAGCGATATTTTTGCTTCTGTTATGACTTTTATTGGGAATAAAATAGCTAGTGAGCCAAAGGATGCTTCTCATAATTTTGGTCATGGAAAAGCTGAATATATCTTTTCACTATTTATTAGTATCTCTATGATTATAGTTTCACTAAAATTATTATTTGACTCTGTATTTTCACTTATACACCAAAACTTTATGGAATTTTCCTGGATTTTGGTTTTAGTGTGCATTGTTACTATTTGTGTTAAATTTTGTTTATATATTTATACTAATAAATTGTGCAGAAAGTATAACAATATTCTTTTAGAAGCTAATAGCAAAGATCATAGAAATGACTGCATTGTAACAACCTTTACATTAATTTCTGTTCTTGCTACTTTAGCTAATATTTATTGGGTAGATGGAGTTGTGGGAATAGGTATTTCTATATGGATTGCATTTACAGGTATTAAAATATTTTTAGAAAGCTATAATGTTTTAATGGATAAGGCTTTAAATGAAGATACCAAAGATTTAATTTTAAATATAATTAGAAATTATAAAGATGTTCAAAATGTTACCAATTTTTATACTACACCTGTTGGATACCAGTATATGGTAGTTTTAACAATATGTGTAGATGGTAATCTGTCTACATTTGAAAGTCATGCTTTGGCAGATAATTTAGAAAATGAAATTAGTAATTTGAATGAAATTTATAGTACTACAATTCATGTAAATCCGGTTTAAAAAATAAATTTTTACATTTATTAATTTGTATGTTGTTAAAATAGAACACACCTCACAGTACCACTATTAAAATCCGCTCCCAGCAAGTAATATATTTTATTTTTTCCATTTCGCCCTCCAAGACAAGGGGTATTCCCCCGCCTCAATGGGCTGTCGGGTCTTCATTACAAAAATAAAATATATTACTTGCTTCGCGCTACTGTAGAAACAAGGAATGCATTTTATAACTATGAATGAATAATTTTATATAAAATTTAAATTATTACTTGCTTTTTTATGTTAAATAATATATAATATATTCATCTTATGTAACCATTAATATAACAGTGAATACTTTATATGGAGGGATTCTTTATGAAGAAACGGATTATTACAATTTTGGCGACATTAGCTTTAACTGGCTGCATAACAGCATGTTCTGGAACTTATACTTCTACTAATTCAGGTACTGAAAATAGCGGTGATTATTTTTGCTATTATTCTGACTATACAACTGACTATCTTGATTTTCTTAAAACATTTAATTATGAGAAGTATGAGATTGTCAATATAACAAATGGATACAGCAGATGGTATGTTACATATAAGTTGAAATAATAACAAAGAAACTGGGCATTTTAAAGTGCCCAGTTTCTTTGTTATTTTATTATTATATTCCCTTCTTCATCCACATCTATTTTAGCTAGTTCATTTGCCTTTATAACTCCATCTAAAATGCCTTCAGCAATTTTATCTTCTAACATACTTTGAATTGCTCTTTTTAAAGGACGTGCTCCGAAAGTTTGTGTCTATTCCTTTTTCTAATATTTTGTCTTTTACTTTTTCGGTAATTTCTATTTTTATGTTTTGCTTTTCTAGTCTCTTTTCTACTTGTTTTAGCATAATATTTATTATTTGCTTTATTTCTTCATTTTGTAATTTATGGAATACTATTATTTCGTCAATACGATTTATAAATTCTGGTCTAAATTCTTTTTTAAGTTCTGCCAATACATCTTTTTTAGTGTTTTCATATTCTTTTTTGCTTTCATCATCTATACTTCCTGCTCCCATAAAACCTAAAGATTTTTTGTCTGTTATTAACCTTGCTCCTATATTTGATGTCATTATTATAACTGTATTTTTAAAGTCTACTGTCCTTCCATTGCTGTCTGTAAGCCTTCCATCATCTAATATTTGTAAAAGCATATTCATAACATCTGGGTGAGCCTTTTCTATTTCGTCAAATAAAACTACTGAATAAGGGTTTCTCCTTATTTTTTCAGTTAGCTGTCCTCCTTCATCATAACCTACATATCCTGGAGGTGAACCTATTAATTTAGAAACACTATGACCTTCCATAAACTCTGACATATCAATTCTTATCATGCTGTCTTCTTTTCCAAATAAGCTTTCAGCTAAAGCCTTTGAAAGCTCTGTTTTTCCTACTCCTGTTGGTCCTAAGAATAAGAATGAGCCTATAGGACGGTTTGGGTCTTTTAAGCCTACTCTTCCTCTCCTTATTGCTTTTGAAACTGCTTCTACTGCTTCATTTTGACCTATTACTCTTTCGTGCAAAGTTTTTTCTAAATTCTTAAGCCTTTTATTTTCATCCTCAGTTAGTTTTTGTGCTGGTATTCTTGTCCAACTAGCTATAATTCCCGCAATATCTTCCTCGGTTAATGTAATTATTTCTTTGCTATTTTTACTTTCCCATTTTTTCTTTTGCTTTTCTAGTTTTTCTTCTAGTTCATGTTGTGTATCCCTTAATTTCGCAGCTTTTTCAAAATTTTGTGTATGAACTGCGTCATCTTTTTCTTTTAAAACTTTTACTAAATCTTCTTCTATTTGTTTTATTGAATCTGGCTGTGTATATGCCTTCATTCTTACCTTTGAGGCCGCTTCATCAATTAAATCTATCGCTTTATCTGGCAAAAACCTATCATTAATATATCTTACTGAAAGCTCTACTGCTGATTTTATTGCCTCTTCAGTAATTTTAACATTATGGTGTGCCTCATATTTATCTCTAATACCTTGTAATATTTTTATAGTGTCTTCTACTGTAGGCTCTGTAACAGTAACTGGACTAAACCTTCTTTCTAGTGCACTATCTTTTTCTATATACTTTCTATATTCATTTAATGTAGTAGCACCTATAACATTTACCTCTCCTCTTGCTAAAAGTGGCTTTAAAATATTTGCTGCATCAACAGCACCTTCTGCTGAACCTGCACCAACTATAGTATGAATTTCATCTATAAATAAAATAACATCTCCTGCTTTTTTTACTTCATTCAAACATTTTTTTATTCTTTCCTCAAAATCCCCTCTATATTTAGCTCCTGCTACCATACTAGAAATGTCAATACTTACTACTCTTTTTCCTTTCAAAATTTCAGGTACATCTTCGGCAACTATTTTTTGTGCCAAACCTTCAACAACTGCTGTTTTTCCAACACCTGGTTCACCAATTAAACATGGGTTGTTTTTAGTTCTTCTTGAAAGAATTTGAATAACCCTTTCAATTTCATCTTTTCTACCTATAACAGGGTCTAACTTTCCGTCCCCCGCTTGTTTAGTTAAATCTGCACCAAATTGATTTAATGTTGTTGTTTGATTGTAACTACTATTAGACTTATGGCTTATATTTTTATTATTTCCTAATAATGTTTCATCATCATTTAGTACCTTCACAATTTCATTATAGAGTTTTTGTGGATCAACATTTAAATCTAGCATAATTCTAACAGCCACACTATCACCTTCACGCATAATACCAATTAATAAATGTTCAGTTCCTATATAATCATTGTCTTGTTTTTTAGCTTCTCTAAAAGCATTTTCAATAACTCTTTTAGTTCTAGGCGTAAAACCCACACTACTTTCTATAGTATCCAAAGCTCCTTCATTAGTACCAATTAAAGCTTCTATTTCTTTTAAAATTTTATCTGGAGTAACACCTTGGTTTTCTAAAACCTTTCCAGCAATACCAGCTCCCTCTTTTACCAACCCATATAAAAGGTGCTCAGTACCAATATAATTATGCCCAAGCTTAACAGCAACTTTATTGGCATGCTCCAAAGCCTTTTCCGCACGTTTTGTAAATTTATATATCATATATCAAAATCTCCTCTCTACTCAACCAAAATCAACCAAAAGGGACGCCCCTTTTTCGAAAAAATTTGCTAAAAGGGACAGCCCTTTTATCTATTTCTATATAAAAGGAGTGTCCCTTTTAGCAAATTTTTTCGATAAAAGGACGTCCCTTTTGGTTGATTATTTTATTATTTCTTTTACTATTTCTGCTCGTTTTATGTCTCTTTCGTATGCATTTAGTATTTTGCCTGCATATTTTTGTAGGTTTGCTGGTCTTGTGTATAATTCTAGTTTTTTTACTTTTGTGTCATTTAGCTCTTTTATTATTCCTAAGTCTGTTCCTAGTTTTATTTCTGATAGTAGACTTATACTTTCTTCTGAACTTAGTTTTACTGCGTTTGTTAGTATTCCATATGCTCTATATACTCTATCTTTTAGTTCTATTTCGTTTTTTGCTAAATTTTTTCTTGCTAGTCTTTCTTGTTCCATTACTTTTTTTGTTATATTTTCTAGGTTGTTTATTATTTCTTCTTCTGTTATTCCTATTGTTTGACTATTTGATATTTGGTACATGTCTCCTTTACTTTGACTTTCTTCTCCATATATTCCTCTTATTGCCATTCCAAAGCTATTTACTATGTGTAAAATTTTTGAAATATTTCCTGTTAATTTTAAGGCTGGCAGGTGTACCATTACAGAAGCTCTTAGTCCTGTTCCTACATTGCTTGGACATGCTGTTAAATATCCATATTCTTTATTGGCTATGAAGTGTAAGCTTTCATCTAATTTTTTATCTATTTCTTTTGCTAAATTTATTGTGTTTTGCAAATCTAATCCACTATTAAATATTTGTATTCTTATGTGGTCTTCCTCATTTACCATTATACATATATTTTCTTCATCATTTATAAGTATTGCGCTTTCTTCTTCATTTCTATCTGATATAATATCTGGACTTATTACATGCTTTTCTACTAGTGTTAGTTTTGTTATATCATCCATATCTTTTATTCTTAGAAATTTTAACCCATATCCTAGACTTGGTGTAATAAATTTTACTTTTTCTAATAGGTTATTTATATCTTCTTTTGATAGTTTTTGTTTAAATGGTATATTTTTTATATTTCTTGCTAATCGTATTCTGGAACTTACTATTACATCAGATTCTTTTCCACTATCTAAATACCAATTCATGTTTTTCCTCCTTATTTATTGTATGTCAGAAGTCGTAAGTAAGTTTTTTAGTAATTTCTTTGAAGAATTTATAATTAATATTTTTTCTTATTTTCTACTCCCAAATTTTTGTCTTTCAATTTCTTTCTTTTAATTTACAACTTTTGACCTCACATCTCCGACTTCTGTCTTATGACTCTATTTAATTTTTTTAATTTCATCTCTTGTTTTTGCTGCATCTTCATATCGTTCTTCTTTTATTTCTTGTTTTAGCCTTTCTTGTAATTTTTGTAATTTTGTTTTTTCATTTTTTGCTTTTTTTATATTTTTTTCTTCTGCTTTCTTATCTTGTTTTAAGTTATTTATAGATTCTAAATTTTTATCTTTTTCGTTAAAATTTGCAGTTCTTCCTATATGTCTATTTGCTCCATGTATATTCTTTAATAATGGGTCTAACTTTGTTTTGAACTCTTCATAGCAATTTTCACATCCAAATTTTCCTGTTTCTATAAAATCTTCATATGTCATATTGCATTTTGGGCATGTTAATGTTTTTGGGCTTATTAAGCTTGGAATAGTTTCATCATATATGTCTAGCATATCTCCTAAAAAACTTGAAAAACTTATTGGCATACTTAAGTTCATGTCTTCTATTCCTAGTTCTTTTGCACATTTTTCGCATAGGTTCATTTGTTTTTTTACACCATTTATTATTTGTGTATAACGTATATTTGCTTCATTTTCTCCACAATTTTGACAATTCATAAAAATCACTCCTTTTTCATAGGTAGGCTAACAGATGTCGAAGGTCGGAAATATAAGTAAATCCTTCGAAGAAATTGCTTATATTCGTACTTCTGTCTTCTATCTTCTATCTTACTTCTGTATTCTTACCTCTCTTAGTCAATTAAATTTAATAACATATTTTTAAATATTTTTGCTCTTATTATGTCTTTTATTGGTTGATTTAGTGTTAGTACATTGTCACTGGTTGCTACCTTTAAAAGTTTTGCCCCAGTTTCATCTATCATGTTATATGATAAAAAGTTACTTATAAATATGTCTGCTTCTTGCGCTGTTAATGTTTCTCCAATATTATTTATAATATGCATGAAATAATTACTTTTTGTTATGTTTATTTTTTTTATTTTTATGTGGCCTCCACCACCTCGTTTGCTTTCTACATAATATCCTTGTGATGGTTTAAAACGTGTTGAAATTACATAGTTTATTTGTGATGGTACACAATTAAATTTTTCTGCTAAGTCATTTCGGCCGTATTTCTATATATTCTTCATCTTCTGTAAATAAATCTTTTATAAAATCTTCTATCATGTCTGATATTCTCAAATCATTCCACCTCTTTTACTTTGACTTTCTTTGACCTATGATTATATTATATACTTTTTTAAATTTATGTCAATAGTTTTTTCTATTTTTTCTTTGTCATTTTATCCATATCTTTTGCATTTTCTTTTTGTTTTTCAATAGTAGTCCATGCAAAATACGATGAAATAAATTCTCCATATTTAGTTGTATCTTCTATATCTTTGTAACTTTTTTTATCTTCATTCATAAAAACACCTCATTTTTATTTTGTACTTTTATTTATAAACTATTCTTTTTTACTTTTGTTTTACAAATTATTTTTGCTTTTTAAAAAAAATGCCTGTTATACAAAATTTTTCCAGTTTATTTTAATTTTTTTTGAACACTATATATATTGTGAAAACATTCTATTTTTGTTTTCCACATATACACATTCTAGGAGGTGAAAAAAAATGACAAATTCAAATAATAAAGTAGTTCCAGAAGCTAGAGAAGCTTTAAACAAATTCAAATATGAAGTTGCTAGCGAAGTTGGTGTAACTCTAAAAGATGGTTATAATGGTGATTTATCTTCAAGAGACGCTGGTAGAATAGGTGGTAACATGGTTAAGAAATTAATCGAAACTGCTGAAAAACAAATGGCTAACAAATAGTTATAGTATATTTTAAGAAATAAAATATTAGAAAAACAGGAATTTATTTTTTGACTTTCTACATAGAAAGACAGGAAACAAGTTCCTGTCTTTCTATTATTTTTAATCTAATATTTCACATATTTCTCCATTGAAACGTAACTTTACGTTTTTAAATCCAATCTTTTTTAATTCTCTACCAATTTCTTCCGACACTTTCCGATTACAAAAAGTATTGGTTCTATACTCTTGTGTTTCAAGGTCTAATGTAAAGCTTTTGTATTCTTCTACTTCATGCTCTAGCGTAACTCTATTTAAGTCATCTAGTTCAAGCCCTACTTTTGAGTAAGCAAGAAATCCTTTAATTTCTTTGTCTGTCAATTCTGTTAAAACAATTCCAATCTTCCTTGTTTTCATTAATTTTCCTCCTTATTATAAAAGAAAAACATTTTTTATAGTAACTTTCTATATTTTATCACATTTTACATAAAATATCTATGTTTTTCAAAAAATTTCCAGTTTATTTTTTTCCTATTTGCGCAATATATATAATGAAATCTAAATTTTTCAGGAGGTGAAAAAAATGACAAATTCAAATAGTAAAGTAGTTCCAGAAGCTAAAGAAGCTCTTAACAAATTCAAATATGAAGTTGCTAGTGAAGTTGGTGTAACTTTAAAAGATGGTTATAACGGACATTTATCTTCAAGAGATGCTGGAAGAATTGGTGGTAACATGGTTAGAAAACTTATACAACAAGCTGAAAGCCAAATGAAATAAGAATACCCAAAACCAAATAAATAAAGCCTTGTGTTTAGCAAGACTTTATTTATTTTTTTACTTTTTATGCTTCTGGTTCTACTAAACCGAAGTTTTTACTATCTTTTAGTCTGTATATTACATTTACTTTTCCTGTTTCTATGTTTATGAATGCTAAAAAATTATTTTTTGGTTTTCCTTCTAATTCTAGTTTAGCATCTTCTGGTGCCATTGGTTTTATACTGTAATATATTGTTTTTATTATTTCATTTTCAATTTCGTTTTGTGTTTTTCCACTATTTATTGCTTCTTTTAATTTTATTGAGTCTGACATATTTTGTTTTTCTTTTTTAGTCTTCATTTTTCTTATTTGACCTTCTAGAATGTCTATGTCTTTATCTATTGAAGCATATAGGTCTCTATGTGCTGTTACTGCTCTGAATGTTTCTCCAGCAGCTGTTACATGTAATTCGGCAACTTGTTCATTTCCTTCTGTTTTTATTGTTGCTGTTACTTCAATATCTTCTCCAAAATATTTTTCTAACCTTTCAATTTTTCTTTCAACATATTCTTTTATAGAATCTGTTGCTTTTAGTTCTTTTCCTGTTATTTTTATGTTCATAAAAATCGCTCCCTTCATTTTGATCTTTTGTTAAAATTACTCTAATATAATTATATTATAACTTGTTTTGGTAAATTTTTCAAACCTTTTTTTAAAATTTGTACATTTTTTTCATAAACTATTGCAAATTTTGCCTTTTTATGGTAGAATCTTAGTTGCTATATTTAGAAATAACAATTAAGGAGGTGCTAAAGAATGCCAAATATTAAATCAGCTATAAAAAGAACAAGAATTATTGAAAAGAAAACTAGAAGAAATAATATGATTAAATCAGGTTATAGAACAGCTGTTAAAAAGTTTGAACAAGCAGTAGAAGCTGGTAATGTAGATGAAGCTACAACTTTATTTGCAGAAGCTACTAAAAAAATAGACCAAGCTTGTACAAAAGGTGTTATAGTAAAAAACACAGCTGCTAGAAAAAAATCAAATTTAGCAAAAAAATTAAATGCTGTAAAAGCTTAAATTTATAAAAAATTGTGCACAGTTTTTTATATTGTAGGAATTTTCGACTGAAAGGATGCTATAGCTGTTCGAGCAAATCGAGTTACAGATATAGTATGCAAAGCTGAAAAGCTCCATACAAGATAATTATTCGAAACTTAGATTTTCTTATGTGACGAAGGAACTTAGAAAATTTTAGTTTCGTTTTTTATAGATACATAGAAAAGCAAATTTAGAAATGAAATTTCTAAATTTGCTTTTTATTCTACTTTACTTCTTCACTTGTTTCATATAAACTATCTGCACACATATCAATGTCATTTTCCCATGATATAGTTCCAAAAGATATTTTTACCTTATTAAATATTTCTTCATCTTTTAATTTTTTAAATATACCTTTTTCTAAATATGGTTTCATATCTTTTATCTTCTTCACATTATTATCAAAAGTATCCCGGCTTTGGCGCGATGGTGGAGCATAGCTATAGCGCAAGCCCGCTTACGATACGAGATTATTACGGTGTAAAGGATGGTTCGCTGTACGGATATCGTAAGGACAGCAGCAATATGGCGTTGTCGCAGATGTCCGTATTCACAAA
>CATNCV010000064.1 GCA_950096965.1 uncultured Clostridiaceae bacterium
ATGATAATTTAATTTAATATGTATTATAAATTTTTTTCTAAAAATTGTAAAAAATAGAAGGAAAAAATATTTTTTTGACGAATATAATAATTGTACATAAGAAAACAATAAATGTGTACAATAAAAAACAGTGGAAAGAGGTGCTCAAATGCAAATAACAGATGTACGTTTAAGAAAAGTTAATTCAGAGAACAGAATGAAAGCTGTTGCTTCTGTAACATTCGATAATGAATTCGCAGTACACGATATCAAAGTTATCGAAAGCCAAAATGGATTATTTATTGCTATGCCTAGCAGAAAAACTCCAAACGGAGAATTCAAGGATATAGCTCATCCAATCAATGCTGAAACAAGAGAAAAAATTCAAAAAGCTATATTAGAAGCTTATGATGCTCCTGAAGCTGAAGTAGCTCCAGAATCAGCAGAATAATAAATGTTAATAAAATCTCCAACTTCGTTGGAGATTTTATTGTTTACTCTTTTTTTATATATTTTATATATTCCACATCACTATTTTTACTTCTTTCTACCATTTGATTATATATTTTATCTCTAAGCTCTTTTTGTGCTTCTTTTTTAGGTAGCTCATTATTGGGATAGAATGGACCATCTATGTAGGTTACTATTTTTATTTTTTCTTTATTTTTACCATATTTTTGATATGTGTTTGTCATACAAAATGATGGTACTTGTAGTTCTACTGGGTATTTGAAGGATACGTCTTTGAAGTTTCTTATTTTTGTGTAATATGGCCATATGTGTGCTTCGGGGTATATTGTTATTGAGTTTTTGTTTTTTATTCTTTTTTCTATGATTTTTAGGAAGCTTTTCATTGCTGTTTTATTGTCTGGTGTTGGAATTGCTCCTAGCATTTCTATTAGATGCCCCGCTCCTTTTATTGATACATTTGCTGGGTTTACTATTAGAAAGTTTCTTTTTGGGTAATTTCCTACACTTGTGATAAATGTGTCTGCAAAGGCTTGGGTATGGTTTGCATATATGAAATATCCTTCATTTTTACATTGTTTTAATTTTTCTTTTCCTATATATTTTAATTTGAACTTTATTTTTTCATAGCCTACTTTTATTGGCATACTAAATACATTTTGTATAAGATATGAGCATACCTCCCAAAAAGGATTATGCTCATATTTATAGTTTTCATCTATTTTTCTTGGTGTTATTACTGCTTTTGAAAATTCTTCATTTAGTTCATCTTTATAGTATATTATTTCTCTATTTTCCATTTAATTTACACTCACTTTTTCTTTTTTTGTAGTATATTCAAGTGGAATTTTATAAAATTCTTCATATACTTCTTTCCAGATTTTGAAGTTTTCTTCTTTCATTATTTCTGTATTTTCTCTATCTGATAGTTTTTCGTTTGAATAAATTGGTTCTCCAATATTTATTGTATACTCTTGTATTGGAAATCCATCTTCTCCCATAATGTTACTATCTTCCATTGTTATAAAAATAGGAATTACTGGTACATTATTTTTTGTAGCTAATTTGAATGCTCCATTTTTCAATGGCTTTGGTTTTCTATAGTTCCACCACATACTTTGTTCTGGAAAGATTAGTATAAAATCCCCTCTTTGCAATATTGTATCGACTGCTTTTTTGAATTCTATCATTGTTCTTTTGTTTGAGCTTAGTGGTAATGTATCACAGTTTCTAAATAAGAAACCATAAAAACCTGGAAAGTTTGTGTAATTTCCTTCTCTTATTACTTTATATAGTTTTTTTGTTTTTGCTTGCTCTGATATTCTAAATACTTGCTCTATTGAAAAAGAATCAAATGGATTAAAGTGATTACATGTTATTATTGCTCCTGTTTGTACTTTTTTAAAATTTTCTATTCCATTTATCTTTCTTATTATTAATTTATTTTCTTTTATTATATCGTTTAAAAATTTTTCCCCTACTTTATTTGCAACTATGTTCTTAAATTTACTGTAATATTTCTTTTTTAAATAATCTATATTTTCTGGTGGTAATGGTATAGTCGGAGGGTCATTTTCTGCATCTATATCAAATTTCCCTTCTTTTTCTAGGTTTTCTATTTTCTCTAATACTTCTAGTCTATCCTGTGCCTTTTCTATATCATTTTCTTTCATCTGTTATCTCCTATATTCTCTATCATCGCCTACACATGCATTTTCTTTTATTGCCATTTCTGCTAATGCTTTTTCTGCTTCTCTGTCTTTAAATTTTTGTTCCTCTGTATAAGCATCCTTTATTGCCACAATTTCATCATAAAATTCTGTCTTTTTAGCATATTCCCAAAAATATTCATTATATGTTACATCTTCAAAATGCCATGGTTTATATGCAAAGTTGTAGTGTATTAGTTTTATATCTTCTGGTTTTGTTTCGTCATTTACATATGGCATTACATCCCAGTCGTGGCTTACTAATGTTACCCTTCCTTTACATAGCCTATTTAAGTAGTCTTGGTCTTGTGCTACTGAAAATTTTACTTTTTCTAATAGGTATAAGAACTTTTCTTGAAATTTGAATTTTCTTAGTTCGTCTAAGTTCATTAGTAGTACTCCTGCATTGAAGTAATGCTGATATTTTGCAACTCCTACTACTAGTTCTGCATAGTCTTGGAATACTTTGTTGTATTGTATTATATCGTCTGGTGCTGCTGCTACTAAGTTTGTTCCCATTTCTGTATTGTATAATTCTGATATATCTCCTACTACTATTATGTCACTGTCTAAATATAATACTTTATCATATTGTGGATATAGTTCTGGTAAAAATAACCTAAAGTATGTTGTGTTTGTATAATAGTCTCTTGTGTATAGTTTGTCTTTTACTTTTTCTATATAATAACTTAAATCTACATACTCTATATTTACATTTTCACTTTCAAATTTTTTTATTTGCTTTTGATTTTCTTCTTGTACATTTGTGTGTAATATTTTTATTAGGTAATTATATTCTTTGCTTGCATTGTCTATTAATGATTGTAGTGCTACTGCTAAAAAAGGTGTGTAACTATCATCTATTGCAAAAAATATTGGTATTATTCTTTTTTCTTTATTCATAACTTTTTTCCCCTTTTTGTTTTTGATATTCTTCTTTTAATTTTACATATTCTTCTAAATCTTTATCAAACGCATGACATTTTAATAATTTATGAACTTCTTTTATATGCCATTGTTTATAATTTTCTATTTGTGGATATGGTAGTAATATTAGTCTTTTACAAAAGTGGCATATTACTGTTTGTTTTCTATTAAATGCTGATTGTTCATTATATATTCTTGGAAGTAGTTTTTTCTTTGTAGTTGACCTATAAATTGCGTCTTGGTCTGCAAATAGCATTTTTTTAGTTTTTATAAGTTCACGTGCTTTTTTTAAAAGACCTGTTTGTTTTATTTTCTCCATATTTAGTAATAGCATACCTGCATTTATATAGTCTGGCCATATAAATAATGATCCATATTTTTCTTTTACCGCTGCATATTCGTATTCTGAAATGTCTGTATTATATAATTCTAAAATGTCTTTATTAGCCATCATGTCTATATCTAGGTATAATATTTTATTTGGTATTTCTTCTACTAGGTCTGCTAATAACCTTAAAAGTGTATATGGTGTACAGTATGCATTTTCATTTTTACAATTTCCAAATTCTTTTTCATAAAGTTTTGTTACATCTATTTTTATTACTTCATTATTTGTATTTTTTGTTTTTACCACTTCATTTAAAAATGCTACTTGCTCATCTGTTATACAAGTATAGTCTTCTTTTATTCTTGAAACGTCCATTGTAAAAATGTAACATTTTACATCTTCTTTGGTTTTATTTGTAATTGATATTAGCTCACTAAGTGCTCCATCAAATACTTTTTGGTTGCCACACAAAAGTATATTTATCATTTTTTATTTCCCCTATTACTTTTATATTAATTATTTTATATAAAGCTTAAACTATTATATATTATAATTCGATTTTTTTCAACATTTTTCTACTGATTAATTTCTATGCTTTCTACATTTTTTTCTTGTTTTCTTTCTTTTACTGCACTAATGCTAGATACTATGCTACTTAATATAACAAATAAATAGAAATTTACTCCTCTTGTTAGTAGCATTGCTCCTTTTAACATATTTTCTAAAAATATTGTGCTATATATTGCTATAAATGCTCCCTCGCTTACTCCTACTGCTCCTGGAGATGGTATTCCTGAAACTGTTGCATACAGCAGTGATTGCATTGTTGTTATTTCAAATATGTTGTGCTTTGATAGACCAAATGAACGATATACCCAATATGTAATATTATAAAATATTATATATTGCACATAAGTTGTTAATAGTGTTTTTATAACTACCCTTTTATTGTTTTTTATATATTCTGTACTGCTTTGGTATTTGCTTAGTTCTTTTTCTAATTTTTGTTGTTTTTCTTCTATATTTTTAAATTTGAAAAATTTTAATATTTTTACTACTATATTTATTAAGCCTTTTGTCATTCTTTTTGAAAGTATTGATATTAGAAGTAATATTAATGCACTTAGGTTAAGGCCCACTCCTATTACAAAACACCATGCTAATGCTTTGTTCATATACTTATAATTAAAAAATAGACTAAATAGTGCTAATGATATTGTGACTATTTGTACACAACTTAGGTTTATTAAAAATGTTAATGTTGAATTTGCAACAGATATTTTATCTTTATACATATAATAAATTTGCATTGGTTGACCACCACTTGCTGCTGGTGTTATTGCACTAAAGAAAAAGCCTATTAATGCATATTTTATATTTTTTAAAAATGTACTTTTTTCGTTTAGTGCTTTTAGTGCCCTTCCTATATTTATGGCATCTAATGTTATATATATGCACATACATATTATTGCAATTAATATAAATTCTTTTTTTACTCCTGCTAGTACATTAAATATTTGTCCTATGTCTTGGTCTTTTAATATTATAGAAAATGTTAATATTATAAGCAGTATAAAAATTATTAAATTTCTTATTATCTTTTTTGTTCTTTCCATCTTTTCTATTTGTTCCCCTATTTTATTTGACTTTTATATTATCTTCTATTTTTTTATTTAAGTCAACTATTTTTTAGTTTAATTATTAGTATTAATGAAATCTTAAGATACATACTACAATATATTTTATAGGGGGCGCCCAGTAAGCCCTCCACACTTGCTTAGAAATTACTAAATAATTTAAATATTTATGTAATTTCCTTCGAAGAGCAGACGACTACTAGTCACCCCTACAAATGTATTTTTTATTTTTTTAATTATAACAATGCTTTTTATTAATTATATGCTAATGTTTTAAAAAAAATATTTCTTTAATTATCTTTTTTTATTTCTTCAAATCTTTTTATTTTCATTGTTGTTGTTTTTACAAATTCATCTTTTTTTATTTCTAGTTTCTTTATTGCTTTATATGATGTTAGTTTTCTATTAACTTGTTTTATTTGTTCCCATATAATGTTATGTATTTGCTCATCTGTTAAATTTTTTCCATGTTTTGCTTCTATTTCTTCTAGGTTTGGTATTACTTTTACTGTTATTATTAGTTCTTTTTCTCCTTCTACTTCTTTTCCGTATACCATACATTCTTTTATTTCTGGAACTTCTCCTAACATTAGTTCTATTTCTTCTGGATATATATTTTTTCCATTTTGTGTTACTATAACATTTTTTGTTCTTCCTGTTATATATAGGAAACCATCTTCATCTAGATAACCTACATCTCCTGCATGGAACCATCTATTTCCTTCTTCGTCTAATTCTATTACTTCATTTGTTGCTTCTTCATTTTCATAATAGCCTAGCATTAATGTTTTACTTTTTATTAATACTTCTCCTTCGCCTTTTTCGTTTGGATTATATATTTTTAGTTCTGCACAGTTTACTGCTTTTCCTGCTGAGCCAACTCTTGGGTCATATTCTGGTGTTAATGCTGCTATTGGGGCTGTTTCTGTTAAGCCATAACCTTGTAAGAAACTTATTCCTAAGTCTTGAACCCATCTTCCTACTTTAGCATCTATTGGAGCTGCTGCTGATACTATTATTCTTATGTTTCCTCCTAAGTTTTCATATATTTCACTAAATACTTTTCTTTTAATGTCTACGCCTACACTTTTCAAGGCATTTGTTACATGCATCATTGAATTTACTAATGCTGATTTTCCACTTTTTTCTATTGTTTTATTTATTTTTTTGTAAAGATTTTCTATTAATAATGGTACTGCTATCATTGCAGTTGGTTTTGTTTCTTGCAAATCTGGTACTATGTGTTTTAAACCTTGACATATTGCTACTGATGAACCATTTGCAAATGGTAGTAGGAAGCCTATTGATGATTCATATGTGTGGTGAAGTGGAAGTACTGAAAATAACCTGTCTGATGTATATAGTTTTACATATGTACTAACTGCATTTATATTTTCTGCTAGGTTTCTATTACATATCATTACTCCTTTTGAGTTTGAGGTTGTTCCTGATGTGAATATTAGTACTTTGAATTCGTCTGGGTCTATTTCTATTTTTTCAAAAGAGTTATCTCCTTTTTCTACCATTTCTTTTCCTTGTTTTATAATTGTTTCGATTCCTATTTCTCTTCCTTCTAATTCGTTATTAGAATTCATTTGGATAAAGTATTTTACTGTTGGTAATTTATCTTGTACTTTTTTTATGATGTCTTTTTTCTTAGATGAATATATTACTGCTGTTGCTCTTGACCTGTTTATTACATTTTCTATTTCGTTTACTGGAAGTTCTTTATCTACTGGTACTGCTATACCTGTTCCACATAGCATTGCCATATATGATACATACCAGTAATATGTGTTTTCTCCTATTATTACTATTCTTTCATTTTTTAAACTGTATTTGTTTGTTAATGCTGTTCCTAAAGATATTACATCGTCTGTAAATTCTTTGTATGTTATTTTTTTGAATTCTTCTTTTGGGTTAAATTTTTCTAATATACATATTTCATTTGCATATTTTTCTCTACTTCTATAGAATATTTCTTTTATTGTTTCATAATTTGTTTTTTCATAATTTTTGTTTTTTCCTTTTTGTATTCCTTCTTGTTCTTTTTTTATTTTTTCATAATCTACTTGTACTTCTTCTATATTTTCTATATTTTTCATTTTTATTTTTGGAAATTTGAAATTTGGTACTTTAAAATCTTTTAATATTCTCATTTTTGTTTTCTCCTTTTTTTATATGTTAGGGGACACACCTTACCTTTTTGCCTCTTTGACTAGGGCAGAAGGAAATAGTCCCCTCCCCCCTGCGAATTAGTGTTCAAATGGTTATAGTTGTATCACCTTTTTAGTTTTTTTATGAATGATTTGTCTATTTCGTTAAATAATTCTGGTACTTCTATATTTTTTTCTCTTCTTAATTTATATATTAAGCTTGAACATACAAAACCAAATATTCCAGATGCTATTACATTTGGGTTTGCTTCTATTATTTCTTCTTTTTTTATTCCTTCTTCTACTATTTCTTGTATCATTTGAATATATTCGAAAACATAGTCCCTACACATTTTGCTTCTTGTTCCTGTTCCCCATATTTCACTTAATATAATTGTCATGAAGCTTTCATATTTTACTAATACTTTTAGTTCTATTAATACTACTGCTCTTATTTTGTCTATACTATTTGTTAGTTTGTCTGTTTTTATTGCTATACTATTTTTTAGTAGTTTTACTCCTTCTTCTACTAGAAATTTGAATATTTCTTCTTTACTTGAAAAGTGATAATACAGTGTACCTTTGGCTACACCTACTGTTGCTGTTATTTCTTCAATACTGGTTGCATCATAACCTTTTTGGGCAAAAAGCTTCATTGATGCTTCAAATATTTTTCTTTTTGTTTTATTCATTTCTTACCTCTTTTTTTATAATCTTTTATAATTATATAATGTTATTGGCTCATTTGCAAGTACTTTTTTGATTTGACTGGTTGGTTTAGTAAAACAAGAATTGTCATTGCCTCATGGTTCTCCGATAGCAGAGGTTCATAAAGTATGGAAAGTATTCTAAAAAAATTGTTTTTTCCTATAATAGAATAAAAATGCATTCGCTCTATTGGTAATTGATAGTTGTGCCTATAGAGTACTTTTTTAGAATAAAGTAAAAGTTACAAGTTTGATGATAAATCAAATTTGTAACTTTATTGTTTTTTATCTTCTAGCTTTTCCATCTAATGTATCTAAGTTATCTAATGCTTTTCCTGTTCCTAATGCTACACATGATACTGCATCTTCAGCTATCATTACATTTATCCCTGTTTTTTCTTGTAATAGTTTGTCTAATCCATCTACTAAGCAACCTCCTCCTGTCATGTATATCCCTCTGTCGCTTATGTCTGCTGCTAGTTCTGGCGGTGTTTTTTCTAATACTGAATGTACACTATCCACAATCATCATTGCTGGCTCTATTAATGCTTCTAGCATTTCACTTGAGTGTATGGTTATTGTTTTTGGAAGTCCTGTTATTAAATCTCTTCCTCTTATTTCCATTTCTGTGTCTTGAATTTTTGGATATACACATCCTACATTTATTTTTAGGTCTTCTGCTGTTCTTTCACCTATCATTACATTGTGTCTTCTTTTTATATATTTTACTATATATTCATCAAATTTGTCCCCTGCTACTTTTAATGATGTATTTACTACACTTCCTCCTAATGATATAACTGCTATATCTGTTGTTCCTCCACCTATGTCTACTACCATATTTCCACATGGCTTTGATATATCTATTCCTGCTCCTATTGCTGCTGCAATTGGTTCTTCTATTAAATATACTTTTCTTGCTCCTGCTTGTGTGGCGGCATCTATTACTGCCTTTTTTTCAACTTCTGTTACTTGTGATGGTATACATATCATTATTCTTGGTGAAAATACAAATTTTCCACATACTTTATTTATGAAATATTTTAGCATTTTTTCGGTAACTGTATAATTTGAAATTACTCCTTCTCTTAATGGCCTTGTTGCTACTATATTCCCTGGGGTTCTTCCGAAGCATTCTTCTTGCTTCTTTTCCTACTGCTACTACACTATTTGTATTATTATCAACTGCTACTACTGATGGCTCACGAAGTACTATTCCTTTTCCTTTTACATATGCTATAACTGTAGCTGTGCCTAAATCTATTCCTATATCTTGTCCAAATTTAAACATAATTTTATATCTTCCTTTCGGGTTTATTTCTTTTTTATTACAGAACTGTTACGATTATATTACATGTGCACAAAAATATCAATCTTTTTTTTAAAAAAGTTATTATTTTTTGTCAAAGATCAGAATTAATAACATTTAAATAACGCTTAACTCTATTTTAGTTGAATTAAAGCTATCAAATTTTAGATATTAAAAAATTTTATAGACTTTTTATAAATTTGTGATATACTATGAATATATTTAATTGATACTCTATTTTTTTGAGTATATGTAGTAACTGTTAATTAACAATTATGAAGGAGGAATAATAATGTCAGAAAACAAAAAGTTTGAAAAGGTAAAACTCGATTATAGACCTGCTGTAGTACTAAGCCCTCCAGTACGTGAAATCGAAATTCCTTCTAGTGAATTAGAAAAGTTAAATCAATCTATTAAGGAAAAAGTTTCTCAAAATAGAAATTTAGCTAATAGAGCACGCGAAAACATGGACGACTTTATTGTTCGTTAAATACTTATTTTTTATTTATATTAAAAGATGGCGTTTTATTTTACACCATCTTTTAGTTTTAATATCGCTTTTTTAATCATGAATGTTTTTATACCACTTTGCGAATTCTTCCATTGAATCTATAGATTCATATTTTTTTCTGTTTATCCTCTCTTCTTCTGTCATTTGTGCTAGTGTTTTTTCATATCCTGTTGGTATGAATATATACCATAAGTCTGACCATTTTTTCTCTACATTATTTCCTAATATTTCATTTGATATTTTTCCTTCGTGTCTTCCCATAAATTGATATATTTCTTTTCCATCATAATATGATAAACATTCTGTGAATCTGCATTTTCTATTTTCTTTTCCTTCCATTAGTTTTAGTATTCCTTTAATTCCTATTGTATCTAATGCAAAGTTTACAAATGCTCGTGGAAATCCTTTTAATTCATCTATCCAGAAACCACAGTCAAGTGAGATACATGGCTTATGTACTAATTTATATGCCTCTTCTACTTTATATTTGGAAATGTATTTTATATCATCACTCCTTGGCTCTTCTAATTCATATTCGTATGTTTTAAAATTTACTTCTTTTAAGTGTTTCTTGGCTGATTCTATTTTTCCTTTATTATGTGTTACAAATATAACTTCTTTCATTTTTTTCTCTCCTTTTAATATACTATATCATACATTTAGGAAGTATGTATGTCACAATTTCTTTTTATTATTATCTTATCATCATAATTTTCTTCTAATATTATATAATTTAAAATATTTTGCAATTTGAATAACCTTATTTCTTTTCGCAATTCACAAAATGCTGCTACATACCATTTATCTATATAACAAAAAAGTTCTGCTGGATGTATTATTCTTTTTGTTATTCCTGAATTGATTGATTTATATTCTATTTCTACTTTATTTCTATTTTTTATGGCTTTTTTCATAATTATATACATTTCTTCTTTTATTATATCTTCTAGTTTTAGGAAATTGTTTTGTTTATCTATTTGATATCCTCCATATTTTCCTGTAATTGAATTAATATATATTCCTGCTTGCTCTAGTTCTTGCTTATATTGTCTTACCATCCTTTCAGATACTTCTAGTTTTTGTGCTAAACTTTTTATACTATGTATATTTTCATCTTTTAGTATTTGTACCATATTTAACATATTAGCTATTTTACTCATTTTGTATCCTCGCTATTTTTTCTAATATTATCATACTATTAGAAAAAAGCCAATGGGGACGGAGAAAATTGACTACAAAAAATTTTGTAGTCAATTTTCTCCGTCCCCATTGGCTTTTTTACTTAAACTGCGCTATTAGTTTCTTATATGTATTTTCCATTTTCCATACATCTTCCACTTCTACCTGCAATTTCTGGATTTCAATCCATTTTAAGCCATTATTCTCGTCTGGCTTAATTATGAGTGTTTCATCTTCGTCCGCTTCTCCTACAAATGCTATATCTAAGTGCACGTGTGAGGAAACATATTTGCCATTTTTTACATGACCTCCTATTGGAATGCTTGTTAAGGCTGCAACTTTTTCATTATTTATTAAATAATAATTTTTTATGCTTGCCTCTTCTTGTACCTCACGAAGTGCAACAGATTTTAAATCTGTAATACCATCTGCATGACCTCCAAGCCACGACCATGACTTATCTATTAGATGATAGCACATGAGCACTTTTGTGTGGTCTTTATTAAAGATTAATACAGATGTAGTAAAATGTCCAGACAAGCACTGCCTTACAAGTGCTTGCTCTCCAAAATTCTCTATATACCAAAGCATTTGTTCCTTATCCCGTGCTTCTTGCTCATTGTAAGGTTTATAGTTTCTTATCATTTCTTTTAATTTTTCCATAGGTACCTCCTTATGGTTGGTTCTTAGAAAAATAAATTCTATTATTTTTCTTATTTATAATCAGTCTCTTAAGTATTTTACCATATTTTACATAAGTAGTCAACGCATATATTCTATATATTTTTGTTTCTAATATAATTCCCTTCAAATTCATTTGCTAAAATATCCATATAT
>CATNCV010000065.1 GCA_950096965.1 uncultured Clostridiaceae bacterium
GTGCAATGTATGTAAGAAAATTTATTTTTCGGAGAAATGTATTTTTAAGTGTTTCTGATGAATTTCGAGATGATGAAACAATATTAGGTGAATTTATATATGATATGTTTTGTCTAAGAATAAAAAACTTAGAAATTGTTTTAGATGAGCACAACAATTTGTCAATTAATGGAAAGACAGATAAGCATAAGATAATAATTGAAATTATTGGTGGTATTAGACTAATAGCAGAATATTATGGCAAGTATAGTCCGATATTAATTGGTGAAAGTAGGGTAAAATTCTATAACAATAAAAATTCAGATATATTGATGGAACATTATATTACATTAATTTTGTATTTAGGTTATATCATTTCTTCTCTGTAATATCACAATTTAAAAGTCATTTGCAATTTGCAAATGACTTTTAAATTGTTGCATATAATACACATTGTATTGTACCTCAAAAATCTAAAGTATCATCATTTTTAATCCATTCCTCAACCTGTATTATTCTATACTCCTCTTTTGTATCACGCATTACAACAGTTTCAATACCTGCATTAATAATCATGCGCTTACACTCAGAACAAGGCTGAGTATATTTGTTCTTTTCCTTATCTGTAACATATGCACCATTTCTGGCATTAATGCCAACCAAATACAAGGTACTACCAATCATATCTGCTCTTCTTGCACTTATCATAGCATTCTGTTCAGCATGAACACTTCGGCATTTGTCATAACCACCGCCACTTTCAGTATTATACTTTATTCGGCGACAAGTTCCTATATCACAGCAGTTTCTTCTTCCACGAGGGCTACCTGTATAGCCAGTAGAAATAATTTCGTCATTTTTTACAATTGCACAGCCATAATTATTTCTTAAGCAAGTTCCTCTTTTACATATAGCCTCAGCAATATCTAAATAGTAGTTAATTTTGTCAATTCTTTCAAAATTATTCCGCTTATCCATAAAGTAAATCTCCCTTCTATAGATACAAAAAATTATAGTTTCTGCCAGAATTATAACATAGGTTTACATATATTGCAAGGGATTTTAATAATTATATTTTGGTCATAATTTACAGCCTTTGCTTCTACACCACTACTACTACTAGTGCAAAGTAAGTAATATATTTTATTTTTGTAATGAAGAGTTAAACAGCTCTCTTTAGCAGTGTAATACCTGTGAAGTCGGAGGGTGAAATGAATTACTTACAAGGAGCAAATTTTAATAGTGTTACTGTGAATTGTAACATCTTTTTAGAAAAATACTTTCAAAATAATATCATTAATGATATAATACAAAAAAATAAAAGAGGTAAACAAACAATGGAAAAAATAAATAAAGTTATAAATGAAATAAAAGAAAATAAATATTTACATTATGCCATAATTATAATAATTGGAGTCATTTTAAGTATACCAATTAGCCTAATACAAATAAGAGAAACTCATGATGGCTTTTTACATTTACTAAGAATGATAGGAACTAATAATTCATTAAAAATAGGAGAAATACCACCAATAATAGCACCATACTTTTGCAAACGGGCGGAGGCTATGCAATGAATTTGTTCTATAACCCAATTGTTACATATATTCCACTTTTAATAAAAATATTTACACCTACATATGCAATGGCACTAAAAGTATTTGCGGGGCTTTGTATAGTTTTATCAGGAATAACAATGTATAAATGTGTATATACCATAACAAACAAGAGGGCTGTAGCACTATTTTCCGCACTAATATATTTAATGGTACCATATAAATTAGGAGATATATATAAAAGGTTTGCTATAGGAGAATTTGCTTCGTTTGTGTTTATACCACTTCTGTTTATTGGTATGTATAGTTTATTTAATAAAGATGGAAAAAAGCATTATTATATAGCAATAGGAGCAGCGCTCTTGACTCTAACACATACAATAACAACATTCTACACAGCTATATTCTGTTTGATATATATAATATTTAATATAACAAAACTAAAAGAAAAAGAAGTAATAAAGAAAATAATAATAAATGTAATATTTATAATACTAATTTCATTATTCTTTATAATGCCAATGCTAGAAGCAAAAGCATCAGCAGATTATGCAATATTTGACAGTCAAATAATGAGTACAAATGGAGACTATGTTTATAAAAATACATTAAATATAGGAGAATTTTTTAAAGACATAGGAGAAGAAAACCAAACAACATATATAATAGGAATACCAATATTTGTGCTTATGTGTTTAAGTATATTCACATATAAAAATGTAAATAAAGAATATAAAGGTTTTTATATAATAGCATTATTATTTTCATTTATATCACTATATACTTCAACTAAATATTGCCCATGGCATATATTACCAAATTTTCTATGTAAACTACAATATCCATGGAGAATGCTTACATTTTTCTCGTTTTTTATATCATTTGTAATAGGGGTAAATATATATGTTTTATTAAAAACACTATTTAGTAAAAATATAACAAGGCTAATTATATTAACATTATTAATAATTACTATGGTAGCATATACAATACCAATATTGTTACAATATGAAGCACAAGATGACACACAAGATATAAATAGAGAAACACAAGTGCTAAAAGACCCATATATTCATCATTTTAGTATAAATAGAGAATATCTGCCAGTAAAGGCATTAATGGTGCAACGAACATATTTACAAGAAAAAGAAGATAGAATGTATATATTAGAAGGAGAAGCACAAATAGAAGAAGAAAATAAACAAAATTTGAGTAGCAGTGCAATATTAAAAGATGTTAGTAAAGGTACAATAATTGAATTTCCATTCTTTTATTATCCAGGTTATGAAATAACATTAGAAGATAATACAAAATTAGAAGTGATAGAAACACAGAATGGGTTTGTGGGTTGTAAGATAACGCAAGATATGGAAAAAACAAAAATAAAGGTAGAATATAAGGGAACGGTTGTTACATATGTTTCATATATAGTATCTTTGGTGTCATTTATAATATTTGTAATATATTGTTATAAAGAAAATAGATATGAGTGTTAAGGTATCTGCCAACTTCCAACTTTACAAAAAAGGAGAAAACGATGCAAAAAATTAAAGAACTACTAAAAAATGAAAAATATTATAGTGTAATAATCATATTAATAGCAAGCATATTTGTATGTATTCCACTAATGAGCAAAAATATTGATATGACTTATGATGATGGAATTCAACATATATGTAGGTTAATGGGAACATATCAAAGTCTGCAAGAAGGACAAACTAAAATAATGTCTAATTTTTGTAATGGATTTGGTTACTCATGGAATATTTTTTATAGCCCATTAACAGCTTTTTTGCCATTAATTTTTAAACTTATAGGAGCTTCTTTTACTGTATGTATTAAGTTGTTTATGTTTGCAAACGTATTTTTATCAGGATATTTCATGTATATATGTGCTAAAAAAATAACTAAAAATACTAATATAGCAATACTTTCAGCTATCGTATATATTTTAGCACCATATAGGCTAACTGATATGTATATAAGAAATGCTATTGCTGAATTAACCTCATTTACATTTCTGCCACTAGTATTTCTAGGACTATATAACATATTTGAAGAACCTATGGAGGGGCGGAAAAAGTTTCCAAATAAGCAAAGCACTTATATTGTCAATAGGTACTATAGGTTTAATACTAACACATACTGTAATTACAATGTATACAGCAATATTTGCTTTTATATATGTACTAATAAATATAAAAAAATTAAAAGATAAAAGAATTATAAAACAGCTTATTATAAATATTTTATTAATATTAGTAATAACAGCATTCTTCTGGGTACCACTATTAGAACATAAAATGATGGCTAATTATGAAGTGTTCAAACCAGGAAGAATGGAAAGAACGGAAGTTTTAGTGGCATATAAACTAGACTTTTATAGATTGCTTTTTACCAAAAGCACAGATTATATGATATATGAAATAGGAATAATAACTATAATCAGTTTACTTCTAACACCACTTGCAGTTAAAAAAATAAAAGATAAAGAATATTATAAAATCTATTTATTTATGCTAATATCAGGAATAGCAAGTGTTATTATGACATTAAAAATATTTCCATTTGAATACATGCCAAGTATACTGAAAATGATACAATTTACTTTTAGACTTTTAGAATTTTCAAGCTTTTTCTTTAGTATAATATCTGCTATAAATATAGTTACTTTAAGTAAAAAAATCGAAACAAAAGAAATTATTATATTATTAGTAGCTATTATGGTACTAACTATTCCATTAAAAAGTCACCTAAGAACACTAGAAAATTATGATGAAACAAAACTATGGCCAGCAGTGGAAGTAAATGAGAATACTGGAAGAGTACACGCAGGTTTAGCAAGTTTTGAATACTTACCAACAAAAGCATTTAAAAACAGAAGTTATATAGAAACAAGAGGGCAAAATGTAATAGTATTAAATGAAAATAGTTCTTGCCAAATAGAAAATGAACTAAAAGATGGAACTAAAATGAGTTTTGATATTAAATATGTATTAGAAGAAACACGGAATAGAACTGCCATATATATATTATTTAGGTTATAATGTAACACTAAAAACAGGAAATGAAGAAATAAAATTACAAACCTTCGAAACAGATAATGGCTTTGTAGGGGTAAAGGTTCCAATATTAGAGGAAGGAAATATACAAGTTAAATACACAGGAACATGGCTTATGAATGTATCTAATTTTGTATCATTAGTTGGTGTGTGTATATTTGTGGGAATATCTTTAAAAAAATTATCATATATTGATTGCAGATAATGAATATTCGCCGAGTAAATATAAATAAGAGTAATCAAAAAAACAGCTCAAATTGAGCTGTTTTTTTGGATTGTATGTTATTAAACTAACCAGATACTACAATTTGCATCAGAAGGCATTCGTAAATCGCCTCTAGGCGATACGCTTACACTACCAACTTTAGGTGAGTCTGGTACACAATTGCGCTTAAACTGATTGCCAAAGTACCTCTGAACAAATTTATTATAATATTCAAGCAATTGCTCAGAAGAATACTTACCATTAAATGCATATTCTGCCAAAAACAAAATTTTCTCACCTGAAAATTTTGTTCTTAAAAAGTAATAAATAAAAAAGTCATGTACTTCATAAGGCCCAATTGCACTTTCAGTTTTTTGGACAATTTCTTTTCCATCAGATGGCAAGAGTTCTGGGCTAATTGGGGTGCCAACAATATCAAGTAAAATACTCTTAAGCGCATCATTTGAACAATTAAACCTTGCATACCACTCAATTAGGTACTTAACTAAGGTTTTGGGAACAGAAGCATTTACTCCATACATACTCATATGGTCACCATTATATGTGCACCAGCCGAGTACAAGCTCAGAAAGGTCACCTGTGCCAATTAAAATGCCATGATGCTTATTTGCCATGTCCATTAAAATTTGTGTTCGTTCCCTAGCCTGAACATTTTCATAAGTTACATCATGAATATCAGGGTCATGCCTAATATCCTTAAAGTGCTGAATGCAGGCATCTTTAATAGGAATTTCTTTTAAGGTAATACCAAGCTTATCACAAAGCTCTACAGCATTTTTATAAGTCCTATTAGTTGTACCAAAGCCTGGCATAGTAATCCCTATAATACCTTTATAATCTAGCCCAAGTTTAGCAAAAGCCTCATAGCAAACAATCAAAGCTAGGGTAGAGTCAAGTCCACCAGATATTCCAATTGTAGCTTTGCAGTTCTTTATAGAACTAAGCCTACGTGCAAGAGCAGTACTTTGGATAGAAAGAATTTCTTTGCATACTTTTCCGCCAGTCTCATCCATTATATTAGGAATAAATGGATGTGGGTTAATGTACCTTGTAAAATATGGAACTGTTTCATTTTGAGTAAAATTAACAATAGTAAAAGAATATGGCAGATTTTTCTTACTATCATTAAATGTTGTATTATTTAGTCGTTCATTGGTTAAATATTCAATATCGACATCAACAACTTGCAACTGATCATCCATTTCAAATCTTTTTAAACTAGTTAATTCTTTCCCATTTTCGTATACATAGCCACTACCACCAAAAACAAGGTCAGAAGTGGATTCAGAAAAGCCCGCAGATGCATACAAATATGCACTAATAGTGCGTGCACTTTGTGTTTTAATTAATTCCTTACGGTAATTATCTTTACCAACCAATTCATTACTAGCAGAAAGATTGGCTATGATATTAGCCCCACCTAATGCAATGTAAGAACTTGGAGGAATAACAGACCATAAGTCTTCGCAAATTTCTACTCCAAGTTTATAGCCTAAAGAAGATGAAAATATAATATTACCAAAAGGTACTTCCTTTCCTAAAAGACTAATTGTTTTTGGACATCTTTCAGCTACATAAGGTGAAAACCAACGCTTTTCATAGAATTCATTATTGTTAGGTATAAACTGTTTTGGAACTACACCTAAAATTTTACCACCATATATAGCAACTGCACAGTTATATAAACTGTCGTTAACATTAATAGGACATCCTACTAATGTTAATATGTCGGAATATTTATGGGAATTACGAAGCAAATCCATTAAACTACTAAGTGCGCTGTTTAAAAGGTCACTTGTTCCAAAAAGGTCTTGGCAGGTATAGCCAGTTATACAAAGCTCTGGTAATACTAAAATGCTGGCACCTAAAGAACTAGCATTCCGAACTAATTCCTTAATTTTTTTAACATTACTGTTGGGGTTAGAAAGTTCACCACCATTAAAATTTGAGATAGCACATTTTACAAAACCATTCATACTGTAAATCCTCCTTAAAGATTATTTTGTTTTTTGTAACATAGCTTTAATTAGTTATCAAAAATTAAAGATAACATAAATAAAAAAGTCGATAGAATTATAACACAACTTTAAATTTATGTCAATTTAAATATAGGGTAATTTCATAAAACTGCTATAAAATTGTAATATTTGATGGGATTACTCAAATTAAAATAATACAACTATTGCAAAATTATGTAAATGGTGATATAATTTAAAATGTAGTTTATATAAAAATGCCAAAAAGCAATTTTTTTTGGTATATAATTAAATATTAAAGGAGGAGCTTAAATGCTAAAACTCAATGGTAAAAGAATCTTGACAGAGCGGTTTCCGAACAATGAGACAAAAGTAAAGGACTTTGAAGAGTATATTGAAAGGAAAGAAAATATACTTGAGTTCAAATACTTTAATGATGAGGACTTACTTACTCTAATGTTTGTAAAAGAACGTATTGATGAAGCATATGCACGGTGTGCATTATTTGTATGGTATATGCCATATAGTAGAATGGATCGAAAAATTGATGGAGATCTGTTTACTCTTAAGTATATTTGCGATTTCATCAATTGGCTACAGTTTACGAAAGTTGTAATAATGGAGCCACATTCAGTAAGGACAATACAAATGCTTGACAGGGCTAAGGCTATTTATCCAGTAAAAGACTGGGTAAAAGCAGAGGAGCTCCCTGAAAATGTGCAAATCGTATTTCCAGATAAGGGGGCAGCACACAGATATGCGCATAGCAAGTACAAAAATGTATGCATTATGGAGAAAAAGAGAAATCCAACTACAGGTGTAATTGAAAATATGCAGATCAAAGAAGGAATGGTTATACCAGGTGCTAAATGTATAATTATTGATGACCTTTGTTCAAAAGGTGGAACTTTCGCATGGGCAGGAAGCATATTAAAAGATGCAGGAGCAGCAGAAGTTATTTTAGCAGTTTCTCATTGTGAAGAGACTATCTTTAAAGGAACTTTGCTTAAAGAAAACTCTCCCATTGACAAGATCTACACAAGCACATCAATTATGGACAAAGAACATCCAAAAATTAAATATATGGATGTTGATGTAGCAAGTTATATGAATAAATGTATACTATAAGGCAAATATAAGGAGGAAAACGACTATGATGTTTAACGAAATGATTGAGAACCCAGCGCTGCTTACTGATGGCTACAAATTTTGCCACAAGGATCAATACCCAGAAGGGCTAGAGTGGACGTATGAAACATGGACACCTCGGAAGAGCCGAATTGATGGTGTAACACATGCCATATTTTTCGGATTACAGGGAGCCTTAGCAACCTTATACTGGAAATGGCAGAAAGGCTTTTTCGAAAGACCTTTAGAAGTAGTTATAGAGGAAATTAAAGAAAGCCTTACTGGTACATTTGGCGTTACAAATCCAGAAATGGTGAGGAACTATGACTATTCTCATTTTGAGAAGTTACACAAACTCAGTTACTTGCCAATTAGAATAAAGGCTTTAAAAGAAGGAAGTTTTGTGCAAATTGGTGGAGAATTTGTAGTAGATGGCAAAAAGGCGCACAAAAGTGGAGTACCAATGTTTACAATTGAGAACACTCTTCCAGAGTTTTTCTGGTTACCAGGTTATCTGGAAACACCATTATCTTGCCTAATTTGGCAGCCGATGACAGATGCTACCATTGCAGATAAGTACAAACGCATACTTACAAAGTATGCTAGGCTTACAGGTTGCGACCAAACAGGCCGAGTATTTAATCAAGGTGGAGACTTTTCAATGCGTGGTATGGGAAGCCCAGAGGCTGCTTACCGTGGAACACCTGGACATTTGCTTAGCTTTGGAGGTTCAGCAACAGTGCCTGCAAGGAACTACCTTATGGCATATTATGATGCTAAACCTAATGTAATTGCATATGCACCATCTACAGAGCACAGTGTAATGGAATCATATGGCCGTGACGAAAAAAATGCACTCCTGCAACTTATTACAAGAGTGTACCCAAGCGGAACAGTAACCATTGTTTGCGATACATACAACCTGTGGAATGTTGTAGACAATGTTCTAACAGATAAAGAAGTAAAAGCAGCAATTATGAACCGCAATGGAAAGGTAAATATAAGGCCAGACTCAGGAGAACCTGTAGATATTATTTGTGGTGATCCAAATACTGCAAATATATCTGAAAAGTTAAGGGGCTTTGAGCAGACCATTGAAAAGGGCTTAGTACAGCGCTTGCATGAAATTTTTGGAGGCACAAAAAATGAGGCAGGTTTTATTGAACTTGACCCACACATTGGTTGTGTATATGGAGACTCCATTACTCCAGAAAGAGCAGAAGCAATTGGAAGAGGCCTGTATGAAAAGGGTTTTGCAAGTGTAAGTGTAGGTTTGGGAATTGGTTCATATACCTATCAGTATATGACTCGTGACACCTTAGGTTTTGCACTGAAGGGAACTGCTGAAATAGTAAATGGAGAGTTCAAAGCCATCTACAAAGATCCTGCAACAGATTCTGACAGCTTTAAAAAGTCACAAAAAGGTATGGTAGCAGTAGTCCTTAGAGATGGAGACTACCAGCTTATTGACGAATTAACTCCAGAAACAGAAAAAGAGGTACTAGGCAATGAACTTCAGGAGGTATTCGTAAACGGCAAGTTTGTTAGAACCCAGACCTTTGACGAAATAAGAAAGAGAGTAGAAGCGGAATCCAAGAGAGTTTATGGAGAAGCACTTTAATATTTGAAATTAATTATTATTTATAAGAAGTAAAGAACGAACGATATAGTTAAAAACTATATCGTTCGTTCTTTCAAAATGAAATTACATAAAGTACTTGAATTATGTAAAAATATATGTTAAAATATCAAATGTTAAAATAGTAAATGTTATTATCTATATATAATATAGGTAATAAACAAATTCATAAGTAATATATGGATTTATACTAGCCCAACGAAATAAGGTTGGAGAGAAAGAAAGAGGTCTTATATGGTAACACGGTATGACAAAATAGTAAACGAAAAGGCAATAGCTACAATCCAAACTAAAGAACAAAGAAGAAAGAACTTGCAAAAGGTATATGAATTAGCAAAGCAGGAGAGAGTTAATTCAGCAAAAGAGGATAAGAAAAAAAGGTTGTTAATTTTAATAGATCCACAAAATGATTTTATGCCCAAAATTGGTTCTTTACCAGTAGAAGGAGCAATAGAAGATATTAAGAGAATAACAGATTTTATTTATCGGAATAATAATTCAATTACCAAAATAATGTGTACACAGGATACACATCAGCCTATGCAAATTTTCCATCCAAAATGGTGGAAAGATAGAAATGGAAACATAGTTGAACCATATACAGTAATAACCTATGAAGATTACCAAAGAGGAATATGGCTACCTACATATGGTGATATAAATAGAGCAGAGGACTACCTGAAAAATATGAAGTCAATTCAAATTTGGCCAGAACATTGTATAGAAGGAGAATTCGGATGGAAATTTGAAGGACAACTTTTAAAAATGCTATATTTTTGGGCTTTGACTAGAAATACAATACCAGATATTGTGAAAAAAGGAACAGACCCATATTCAGAGATGTTTGGGGCTATAAAAGCTGAATATGACCCAACTAACCGAAAAACTAAGAAAGTAATAAAGGTAGTAGAAGAATATGACGAAATATATATAGCAGGAGAGGCTTCAAGTCATTGCTTGCCAATTACAGTAAAACAAACAATTGAAGAATTTATAGGAAGGCAAGATATTATTTCTAAAATTACAATTTTAGAAGACTGCACATCACCAGTAAAAGGATGTGAAGACCTACAAAAAGAGTTCTTTAACGAATTTAGAAGTTGTGGAATTCGAATTGAAAACTCGCAAAATATTAATTTATAATTAAATTGTATAAAAGTGTGAACAGATGATGTCTTATATAGATATCATCTGTTTTGACTAGAGTAAAATTAATCATCCTATAAAGCTAACTAAGTAGCACAATTAAAGTGCTTTAAGTAATAAATAAAATCTGAAAATGAAAACATATAGTACCTTTTATAAAATTATATATAACACAAAAAGACATTCCAAATAGGAATGCCTTTTGTTATATTATTTATTTTTTGAGGTATAAGAAAGTCCTTTGCAAAGGGGAATAGTGGTAATGCCTTTAGAATTTATAGTAATTCCATCAGCAGTTTTATAACTTATTGAAGTTATACCATTTTTACCCATATTAGCATATACTTTCGAGGTCTTTTTTGAAAGTTTCTTGCCGCAGGAAGAACAATAATTTGAATTGTTATCATAAGCAAGCTTACAATTTGAACAAATCATTATTGTTTCTTCCTTTAGCAAAAAACGTTTACGAACATTTATCCCCATAAGTACTCATTAGTTTGGAGTATCTGTTGCAGGGGCCGAAGTAGTTAATTTGTTGTCCTCAACAACCTTAGTAACTTCTAAGCTAGTGCCACAAGCATGGCAGAACTTTGCGCCAGATGTTACTTTGGTTCCACACTTAGGACATGTGTCATCTAACACCTTTTTTCCACAAATATGGCAGAATGCTGCACCATCTTTTAATGTAGTTCCACAGCTAGAACTGCCGCACCGCACCAGCGGCAGGCGCCATTTTAACAAGGCAAGGATGTACAGGCTCGTCCAGTTTTTCAAAAGATACTACGTCGTCTTCCTGTTCGTATTGCTCGAAGCGGGCGCCATAAGCTATT
>CATNCV010000066.1 GCA_950096965.1 uncultured Clostridiaceae bacterium
TAGTAACTACTGGTGGAGGAATATTAGTATCATCAACAGGAATTGGAACAGCACCAGGAATGGCAGTTTCAGGAGTAGGCGTAGCTATAACAACTGTTGGAGTAGCAGCAACAGGACAAGGCGTAGGCATAATAGGAAATTCAGGCAATAGCCTATCAGACCATATACAAAATTTTAAAGATAGTGGAACAAGTATATCAAATATGATAGGAGAAAATGGAACACAAACTTCTAGTAAAACTGTATGGCAAAATGGCAAGACAGAAAGAATAGATGTAGAAAATCCAAATCCAGGTCAAAGACCAGGACAAATACATTATCAAGATGAAAATAATGTGAAATGGTTATATGATATTGAAAATAAAAAATTTGTAAATCCAAAAACACACGAATTGGCACCATCAAAAATACAAAGATTATTAGAAAAAGATGATATACAAAAAGCAATAACTAAAGGATTAAAATATTTAGGAGAATAAAATAATGATAATTGAAAATGAAACACTTATTTATGATATTTTAGATAAATTAAAAGATGAAGAACCTTATAATAATATAATTAAACAATTTCATTCTAAAATATTAAGTAAAATATCTTTAATTGATGAATGTATTATATATAATCCAGAAGGTTATGTATATAAAGATATTGACTGGGAGTATGTTTTAAAAATGCAAAAAGACTTTACTGGATTCGAGGCAAGTAGCAATGAAATCAGATTAGGAGATTATTTTGATATTAACAATGTAGATTTTATTGTGCTTACATATATTATAGTAGATGAATTGGCAACATATTTAAAAAGGCAGTACAAAGATTGTACTTTTGAAATTGTAGCACAAATTGAACAAAATATGGAAAATAATATATTATTAAGATTTTATAAAAAGAGAGAACAAGAAAATTGGATAGATACATATAATTTAGACCACTATAAAGATGAAAGATTGTTAGTAAGAATAGTTTAATTATATCAAATCTTTATGACAGTAAAACACAGCAGAAGCACACCAACTAGCTGACTACTTACAAGAAAATATGAAAAAACTATGTGAAAGTAGTTTAGGAAAAATAGAAATTGCAAATGGAAATATAGATAGACCATGGTATGAAAAAATAGGCGAAGGAGTAAAAAATACAGTATATTCAGTTGGAGCAACAACATCTGGTTTTGTAAACTCTGTTGTAAATAACGTAGCAGGTACAGATTTATCAAATCTTTATTTATTCGAAGGATACGAAAAAGCATATTATGGAGGAGCAATAGGAGGAGACATTGCATCAGGAATAATAGGACTAGCTGAAACAATAGTAGGACCAATAATGGCTGGAATGGGAATAGTAACTACTGGTGGAGGAATATTAGTATCATCAACAGGAATTGGAACAGCACCAGGAATGGCAGTTTCAGGAGTAGGCGTAGCTATAACAACTGTTGGAGTAGCAGCAACAGGACAAGGCGTAGGAATAATAGGAAATTCAGGCAATAGCTTGCCAGACCATATACAAAATTTTAAAGATAGTGGAAGTAGCAACCTTAAAGGACATAATACAAAAGTTCATAGAGGAAGACAAGAAAAACATATAAAAGGTGCAAATAATTATCAAGAAGGAAAAAGTATTTTTAATGGCACTGTTGATGATGCACAAGAATTAATAAATCAAAAGGCTGGAACAGGAACATGGATATCTGAAAACAAAGAAAGAGTAGATTTTGGAAAAGTTATAGGAAAATATGTTGACCTTAATACAGGAAATATGATAGATACAACAAAAGGAATTATAACATATTCTAAGGATGGAGCGCATATTATTCCAGCAAGACCATAGGAGGCAATATTTTATGTATAAGAATGAAGAAAAGAGTATAATGAGTTGTTTAAGTAAAATAGATAAAGGAAACATAATTGAACTTGTATGGAATAAAAAAATTGACATATTTTGTGGAATAGATACATTTTATGAATCAGATAATGGACTAGATATAGATGAAAAAGAATATGAGGAGTTCTATGCATGCGTATTAAAGGTAATTAAAATAAAACATATTGAGCAGAATTTTGTGAAAGAAATTAAGCTTAAAGATAAGCACTTAGAAGAAAATGAACTTTTTGAAATTAACTATCATAATGCTCCAGATGTAATAAAAAATAAGAATGGACTAGTTATTTGGAAAAAGCCAGATATTATCACAAAAAATGATAGTTATAGATAATATTTATGTACAAACAATATCTAGCACAATATTAATTAACATTGTGCTAGATAGTAATCAATAGCAAATATCATAATAGAAGCAAGAAATCAATACCTATACACAAATAATGACCCAGTAAATTATACAGACCCAACAGGACATTTTTGGAAAGAACTATGGGAATATGGAAAAGCAACAGTAAAAACAGTAGTAGATGTAGGAAAAGCACTAATCACATAAAAACAGTAAAAGAACTAATAAAAAAGCACCAAGTTTAGGTTTAGGAAAGTAGGAAAAAATTATGTATATAAAAGATATAAAATGGCTAGATGAAATCAATAGAGAAGCAATAGTGATAATAACAAATGATAAAATAGAAATAGAATGTTTTTCTCATCCACTTGAAAAAAATAAAAATGATATAATAAATAATATTTATTGTATAAATGTAGAAAATGTATGTATAAGTACAAAAGATGAATATAAAATCAACTATAATGAAGAAAGTATGAAATATATTATATCTGGAAAATTAAAAAATAGAGAAACAGGAATAATCACATTTGAAGATTTAGAAATGGATATCAGTGAATCATATATTCCAATAGATATAAAAGAAGGTGAATTCATTTGCTTTAATGCAAGTAGATTAGATATATGGTGATAATAAAACATATTAGAAAATCAAAAATTAAATGCAACAGATAAAATGGTAGCTCAAGAGTTATTAAAAGATTTACAAAATGCTTTGGGAGGTAAGTAAATGTCAATACAAAAGGAAATGAATTTAAAGTTAATAGAAAAATTTCAAGAATTAAAAGATAATTATGAACAAGAAGTTTGTTGGCAAGATAAAGATGAAACAGGTGCACATACAGTTTACGGAGATGTTTTTACCCCTTTTATAGAAAAAAATATAGAGAATCAAGATGATAAAAAAATAATTGAAATATGTAATTTTATAGAAGAATTATTAAGTATAAATGATGAATATATTGAGAATGTGATTTGTCTAAGTGTATTAGAAAGAATAATTGATAATAAAGCTAACTTAGAGTATTTTGAAAAATTTGCAAAAGAAAATACAAAATCAGAGATAAAGAAAATGATAAGTATTAACGTTAAGGAAAAAAATAGAAAAGAAATATGATAAAAGCAAAAAAATCAAAAGTAAAATACTATCTAGCACAATATTGATTTATATTGTGCTAGATAGTGATGAATATAAAATATCATAATAGGAGAATGATATGAGAAAAATAAATAAAAAGAAAGTAATAATATTCGCAATTATTATTGTATTAATTATAATAGTAATTGGTTTGATAATTACAAAAACAAATGTAAAAGTAAAAACAGAGTTATTTGATTTGACAGAAAATGAACCATTAAAACAAAGCTATGTAAGAAATCAAACACATTATATAAATGATATTATGCCTACTTCTAATATATCTGAAGAGGAATATAAAAACTTTTTGGAAAATCCAGATAATTATGTGGTGTATTCTTTAAGGTGTAATGTTGAGAACAAAAGCAATAAAGAAATAAAAGCACAATATGAAATTAATAAAGATAATATGTGGATAGATACAGTTACAATGTCAAATGCAAATGATACAATTAATTCAAATAGCGAAATAAATAAAAGTATTAGTATATTGGTAAAATTAGATGGAAAAAGTAAAGAAACAGTAGAAAATGAAATAAAAAATATAACTATAAAAGTACATATATATAATTCAAAAAATGAACAAAAAGAAATAACAACAATAAATTCAAAATTTTAATTATATGTACTATATAGAGAAAGCATACTAATAATGCTATGGAGGAATAAAATGAACTATGATGAATGGAGAATAGCATACCATAAAAAGCCAATAATAAATTTTATAGAGCAAAATATTGGATAAGAGAATATAATAATTTTCCGATGAGACCGCTAGGATGGCTAAGTCCAAAGGAAAAAATTAGAAGAATATATGTGTAAAGTTAAATAGCAGTCATTAAAACAGGTACTTCAAACAGTATAAATAGTAACTTAGTGTGACATATGTTTGACAAACCTACACAAATGTTAATTGCATTATTTCAAAAAAATAATTGACATAACGCAAAAAGAATGATAAAATAGCAACATAACTATTGTAACAAATAAGTTTTTAATGTATAGGAGGAAAAGCAATATGAAAAATCAAACAGTAGAATCTAATCGGACAAGTGAAATTGCTTCAAAAGCATTTGGGTTAGAAATTTCTATACCTGAAGTGGCTAAAACAGAAGTACTTCCATTGAACTATCAAAAAGCATTTGCCAGTTTTTCTGAGGCAGAAAAGCAAGAAGTAATGGCACTTTCGGACAGTATTGATCTTACAAAAACAGACAATGTTATGAACTATGGTGCAGCACCTTTTATAGATACCTTCCAGCAATGTGGAGAGCTCTTGAAAAAAGAAAGAGGTTCTTCAGCAGATCAAGCAGTTATTAAAGAAGTAATTGAGCTATCAAAAAAGGTTACTGAAAGCAATGAAGAATTTAATATGATCTTAAAGGAGCCAAATACCCTGCAAAAGATATTTTTGAAAGCATTTTTTGGTAATAAGAAGAATTCTGTACAGAAAATTAAAAATTCTGCAATAACAGCATATGACTTGATAGGACAGTTAAAATCTTCTTATAGCTCATGGCTTGAGACATTAAAAGATGGTATGGAAGAAATAGGGTATTCAGTTGTAAGCGATATAGAGGCTATAAAATTACTGGAAAAGTATATAATAGCAGGAAAAATTGCTGAGTCTCGTTTAAAAGACGAACTTGAACAAGCTGAAACTGAAGCTAACGAGACAGGTTTGATTTCAGTAGAATATGAAAAGATTAAAGAAGGATATGACATATTTTGCAGAAGAATGGGACACTTAGAGGATGCTAGAATTATGTATCGTTTAAGCGTGGCAGAAGTTATGCTTGTAGGAAAGAGTAATAGAAATATGCAAGAAGCTATTAATACTCAAGCACAACTAACTACAACATTTATTGCACTTCAAATTAGAAATGCAATGTTGAATGAAAAAGTTAAAGAAGTACTTGAGGGGCATAAAGCTATTACTAAATTAGGTGATGAACTTGTTAAAGAAGTTTCCAAAAATATAGGACGTACAGCAGAAGAAACAGAGATACTTATTTATGCTTCAATTTGTAATCCAGAAGCTGGAAAGGAAGCGGTAGAGAACGTTATTAAAAGTTGTGAAGTAATACAGAATACAGCAACTGAAATGCTACCAAAATTAAAGGCTGCTAGGGAACAGAACAATGAGTTAATTAAGAAATTAGAGCCTATTGTGAACTCTGCTGTAAATTCGGCACAAACATTAAAAATTGAAAGCCAAAATACATCTTCAACTAAGAGTATTGGAACTAAATTAAAATTCTAATTGAATGTAATAGAGATCGCACTATCAAGCGATCTCTATTTTGTAGAAAAGAAAAAAGACAAATTTTTCATAAATTTGTCTTTTTTTCTTGAAATAACATAAAAAGTGTTATATAATACTAAACATAATATTGTATACAAACTAATTAAAATTAGAAAGGAGAAATATTATGATTATAAGTTCTCAAGGATTTGGTCATTTTACAGATGGAATAAATAACCAAGACTTCGGAATTGACTCTCCACGGATGCTACTTGTTTTAGATGGTTGCAGTGGAGCGAAATATTCTGAGGTTGGAACTAGGTTGTTTGCTCAACTATTCTCGAGGAGGGAGAATTGGGATAGTTTAGAAAATTTTGAATCAAATGTGAAGAATACATTTGATGATATTATTGAAATGGCAGGGAAATTTTATAAAACACGTGAAGAGTTAGAAAAAGATTTCATTATGGAAAACCTCTTGTTTACAATTATTGCATGCTTTCAAACAGAGGATAAATATGTTGTGAAACTTTTTGGTGATGGATATATTATTACTAAAAATAAGTATGGGCTTATAAGCTATATGAAACATTCATATGGAAAATGTCCACCATACTATGCATATAAATACTCTAATATAGAACCATTTATGAATTATGAATTTAAAGAAATTGTTTTTGATAAAAGTATATTTCCGATAGTAGCAATTGCCACAGATGGTTTTATGCCAATTGCTAGAGGAATAGTAAACCATATAGATGAGCATATTTTTAATTTGAATGAGGCAGTTATAAAGTACAATATCAAAAGAAATACACAAAACTTTGAAGACGATATTACTATTGGAATATTTGGAGGTAAAGAAAATGAAGTTTTTGGAAGCAAAGAATAAAACAAAAAGTGAAGCGAAAAAAAGAAAGTATGGCAACACAGCAGTAAAGTTAGATTTGAAAAAGAAAGAAAAAGATACAGAGGTTCAGGTAGTAGAGACTACTACTGAAACAAAAATTGTTACAGAAGAATATGAAATAGTAGATAACCAGAAGGAACTTAATGAAAATGATACCTCAAATTTACCATTTTATTCAAAATATATCTATAAGAGACTAGTAACTAAGAAACTCACAATTTTACTGTTAGAAAATACACTCGAAGTAAATACTGAAAAAGAAAATTTAATGAAAATCATTAAAAAGTTTTCTGAATCAGGATTGCTAGTTGTTATTAACTATGGAAAGTGTGTAAATGTAAGTGAGACATTTGATATTTCTGCTTCTGGTGGAGATATTAACATTTCATACATTGAAGCTACAGGAAACGAAACGTGTTTATATGATGCTTTAGTAGAACTTGAAAATGTAATTAAAGGTAAGTATATGAAAATTGAAGAAACAGAAAAAGAAAAAATAAAGGTGGGTGCTATTGAAATCATCGGAGTAGGAACATGTAAAGACAACTATTCTAAGGTTTCAAAGGAAACAGGAATTAATTGCTTTTACAATGCAATAAATAAACCTGATGTTGTAACAAAGTACTATTGCCTAACATCTGAAACTTTCATAAATGCAGCAGAAGTTGGATTTAGGTCAATTGGAGCTATTTCAAGAAATTATCAATAAAACAGGAGGATAATATATTGAGCTTAATAAAAAAAATTCTTAACTTTTTTAAGTTTAATCCTGTATCACCAGAAGAGGAAGCTAACGAGAATGAAACTGTAATACCAATGTTGGAACAATTGAATATTGAAAATGAATTAGAGCAATTAGCTAAAGACGATATACAAGAAGAGAAAGAGAAAATAAATGCTTCTAAAAAGACATTAATGACTAGACTTTATATACTTGAACAAGAAATAACAATGTTTAATAAAGACTTTCCAAAAGAATATGAAACTTTTATGGAAAGAATTGAAACATTAAGGAAAGATTATATTTCTACATTAGAAGAATTAAATAAAACACTAACATTTGAGATTGACCCAGAAATTGATGGCTACAAGACAGGAGAAGTAATAAGACTTGAAAGAGATGTTAAGGTATTTATAGAAAAAGAAGTAAAATTTGGAATTATTTCCAAAAGGCTAGAGTGCCTTATATTAAAGCTAAACATATTGTACAATGTTTCTGTTTTCCATTTTAAAGAATGTGAAAAAGCAAAAGTACTTTATCGGCTTGAGCAAGCATTGGAAATAGAAAAAGAAATTGTTAGCCAATTCAAATTATCTGATTACATTTTGAATGATAAACAGTTAAAAGAAAGAATTATTAATCTTTTTACATATGCAGATTATGAACGTTTTAAAACAAGTGTAAGAAACGCAAAAGAATTGCCAAGTGATATAGTAAAAAAGCTAATTATAGTAGAGCAATTTGATAAATTTGACTATATAACTTCATTTAAAGCATTTTTCAAAGAAGAGATATCTAACTTTTATGAACTAATTATGCTTATTAATGATAATGAATGTCAATTAGCATTTAGGAAGAAATTAGATAAAATTCTTGAAATTATAACATATGACAACAATGAAAAAACAGAATTGCTAAATGTGAACTTTTGGAATAACTTTTTGAGTTTTGAAACGAGTTTGCTTAAAATGATTAAGGGAAGTGGTATTGAAGTTTCAGTAAAACCAATTTCAGCAATGAATATTTGTACAACTGAAAATGAAGTATTAACTTTACCTATAACTAATGTATATATCTCTTTAATTAATCTTTTTTCTATAAAGAATGATATGAGAATTTTGTTAGTTATTAAATTACTTAAAAACATATCAAAAGAAGTAACATATAAAGAAATGTATTTTATATTAGTACTTTTTGATGTACTTGAAGTAATTGAAAGTACAGCTAATGAACTTATAAAATATATGAAAAAATATATGAATAAATATTCATACAATAGAAAGGAGATTACCCAAAAGAAACAAAAGGTAATTAGTTCTGCAAACAAAGAGTATGTAGTAGTATTTTCTTTAGATGATTATGAGGAAGAGATAATTGCAACTCTTGAAAAATTGAATATTGATTTTAAAATAATAGATGGCAATATATATATGAATGCTTTCTATTTTAAAGGCTTAGACAATGTACTTAGTAGTTTACAAATAAATACTACACAAAATATTATATAATATGGAGGTAAATTTTATGGCAAATTATTTCGATTTTTCTTCAGATGTTATGGACACTTACATGTTTCTTATTGACAGTTCAAGTTCTATGGAAGATGATGCAGAAAATGTACAAAAAGGTCTTAAGGGGTATAAACGGAACTTAAAAGATCTTCCAGAAGCAAATTCTATTGCAGTATCAGTATCTACTTTTGATACTAATTTACATTTAAAAGAGTTTACAAAAGTAAGTAATATGGATACTAGCTATCATGCAGATGGTGCAACTGTTTTATATTATGCTATTGTAAAAGGTGCAGAGTATTTTAATAAGTATATTGAAGCTATAATAGCTAAAAAGGGCTGTGTACCAAAAGCAACCTTTATTGTGTTTTCAGATGGAGAACCTTGTCATGATAAAGCAACTATGCAGGAGGCAGCAGAAGCAATTAAGCAGTTAAATTTGCAAGGAATAACTACTGTCTTTGTAGCTTTTGGAAATGCCATTAGTTCTAACTTTGGTACAAAGTTAGGCTTTAAGTCTACCAAAGATGTAACAGACAAAGACTTTATAGTAAAGTTCCTAAGTGAAAAACTTTCAAAATCGTGCAGAGATCAGTCTAAAAGTCTAAAAGGATTAGGCGCAAATTTCTTTAGCCAAGTTGGTATTAACTCATCAAATTACTCAAAAACTACTGAAGAAGTGCTAGAAGATGATGGCTGGATGGAAGATTTCTAATTTTATATAATTGTAACAGCAAATGGGGAACTTTTTGATAGTTCCCCTTCTCTTAAATATAAAAGGAGCGTAAAAAAATTATGTTTAATGAATTAAAAGCTAAATTTGCATATAACAATGTAAAGCGTAATTATACCAAAGTATTTGAAGTAGAATATATTGAAGAGGTATACTACTTAAAAAATAAATTAGTAGTTGTTGTAAATGATGAAGAAATCGGAAGTGCAATTTATGAAATTGTAAGAAGTCTCAAAGAAAAAGAGGAGGAAATTTCTACCAATAATGTAACTTTTAAAGTTCAAAAATATATTAGTAATAAGCAAAACGCAATATATATGATTTTTATAGATGTTAATTTTACAGTAAACTATAATGAACTTTCTGAAATAGAAGAACTTTATGACCTTATAAGTTTTATTATTGATATTGAAAATAAAGGTTATTATTTAAATGCCTTAAATTTTCAAAGTGAAAAATGTAAGTGTTTTTCAACATTTTTATCACTATTTTCCTTAGACAGTGAGAATATATCAAAATCAAAAAGATGCCTTATAAAACATATTCATCATGTTCTTTCAAATGGAACAAATTTAGAAGAATATTACCAAAAGGTTGACAATGATGTGATTTTTGAAGTTGCTGAACTTCCATATGCTTTACCTATAGCTACAATGTGCTATAATTGCTTTTCTAAAAATGTTACATATACTATAAAAGAAATACTTGATGTACTTGAAATAGCACAACAGCATAAAAATGATGCAAGTGGATATTTAGTAGCAAATGTAGAAACTATTAAGCTTAAACTTGCAGAAATTGAAAAAAATGAAAAATATGTAATTTATGATGGAAATATAAAAATTTATCATAATATTTCTGAGAAATTCAAGAAATTTTTAAAGTATTATGATAAGTATGATAGGTATGAAAAAAGCTTTCTAACTCCTATAGAACAAAGTGATAAAATAATTATTGACTTTAATGGAAATATTATAGGATATAAGTTTTCCAAAAAAGATGCAACTGGCACAAACAAAATTTTAGCACAAGAACTCAAAAGCCAAGAACAAATCTTTTATTTTATAGGTAACATCGATAGTGTAATTAACAGTATTAGTAGAAGAACAGGGCATTTTGAAATTAGTGATTGTAATAATAATTTTAGTATTGAGGAAGATTTAGTTTCCTATAATGATAATTTAGTTATTACAAAAATGGAAAAGTTATTTGCATTTATGAATACTGACAAAAATGTACTTAAAAATCAGATTATTTCTATATTTTTCAAAGTATATTTAAAATTTTTCAATAGAAAATATGGAGAATTAAAAGCAGAAAAAGAAATTTTAGATAAGAAAGAAGTTAGATTTTTAAGCCCTATTGTTGCAAAAAATTTTATTAATTATGTTTTAGAAAAGCCCATAGAATATGAAGAAATATATAAAGAAATTTTTCTTAGTAATAGAAAAATAAGCTATAGTGGTAATTATTCAGAAGTATATGTGTATGATGCAAAGTTTGAATACGACCCAATAAAAACCCCTTTCATATTTGACTATGAAGCCGAAAATAAGTATGGCATTAAAATTGAAAATGGAATGACTACACAGTTAGATGATGATAGGAAGCTAATTATTTTTAAGAGAAAGAAGAAAATTTCTAATTTTAAAAATAATCAAGATACTTTACATGCAAAGTTACATGAAAAGTTAAATAGAATAGAAGATACACATGTAAAAATTGTTGGAGTTTCAGAAATAATCTATTCTAAAAGCATAAATAATGACAATATGTATAAAATGGTAGGTTATGTAACAACGCCAATAAGAGGAACAAAGCTTACAGAAGAAAAGCTCCTTAGTTTTAGTAACAAAGAACTTTTCAAGGCAATGGCATACTTTTTTAGTAAAATGGGGAAATACTATATTCCATTGGAAAATATATGGATGGATGACGATTTTACATTTTACATTAATATTTTAGAAGATGACTTCAAAATGGAGTTTTGTGATTATTCAA
>CATNCV010000067.1 GCA_950096965.1 uncultured Clostridiaceae bacterium
CTGTTGATTTTATATCATTTTTCAACTAAATTCACTCCTAATAATTATTTATGTGATAAAAGTATAACAAATATAACAATTTTTTTCAATAATTTTATCTAAAATTTTTATTTACATATTTTGTAAACTCCGTTATATATTATAGTATTGTTAAATATTTTCTTGATATTAAATAGGAGCATTTTGTTTCGATATTTTATTATAAAAATTTTACTAAGTCTTTTTTATGTTCTTTCTGTAATTGTTTTAAACTTTTTGTAGGTTATTCATTTACTATAAGCTCTTTTCTTAATGAGATGATTATATTATAATTGTAAAAACTTACAATATTTTATAAAAATTTGTTTGCACTTTTTTAAAATAAAATTATAGGTTCCTATTTTAATGCTATTTTTGCATAAAATAGGAACCTTACTATATTAAAAAATTATATTCATTAATATATTATTGTTATAGAAAACACTTCCCACTATTGATTTGTTAATTGCTGTAATTAATCCTGAACCTTCTATCATTGGGCTCATAAATGAGATTATTGCAAATATTATAAATATTATTATTAATGCTTCGACTAACCCATATATAATTCCTCCTGCTTTATCGAATTGCTTTATTATTGGCAAATCTGTTATTAATGAAGATAGTGCACTTACAAATATTAATGCAATTCTTGCTATTATGAATAAACTAATTGCTACACCTACATTAACAGCTGTTTTTGATATTTGTTCTGCTACAGTATTTATTACTGTTTGTTTTGTTTCATTTACAGAAGTTTCTATAGATTCATTTATATGATTTACTATAGATTTTGGTAAATTGCTATCTTCCTTTACTTTTCCAGTTTCAGTAACATCATCTGATACTATTTCTATTATTGAATTTTTTATATTATCATCTATTTCAGTATTATTTATTACAAAGTTACTTATTGGTTTGAATAATACTACCGCTATTACTATTGCTATTACAAATGATAAAATTTTTATTACACATTTTGTTAAACCCTTTTTATACCCAAAGAATACACAAAGTAGTATTAACCCTAAAATTATTAAATCTATTATTAATGACATATTAAAACCTCCTATATATCTACTATTTCTATTTTTCCTCTATATACTATTCCTGCAAAGTTATTACTAATTACAACTTTTTTAATTTCTTGTTTTGAAATATATTTTTTTATTAACCACCCATTTGTGCTTATGAAATGTACTTCTGACCCCATATTTACTGATATTTTATCATTATAACTACATATTTCTTTTAATGCTCCATCAAAGCTATATATATTTGTTTTTTTGCTATTAGTGTTTATTATTTCTATATTTGTTTGTGTACTTAATAATGATGTCTTCTCTACTACTCTATATATATGGTTATTTAGTTCTATATCTGCAAAACTTATACGTACATTATCTTCTACAAAGTTTACTATTTTCTCATTTGTTTCATTTTTAATAACATATATTCCATCATTATACATACATATTAGTCTGTTTTGCTCTTGGTATTTTATATTTGTTATTAAATTTCCATTAGGTTCCTGATATGTATATATAATTGAACCTTCTTCAGATGACTTGGCTTTCTGAATAGCTACTATTTTGACTATAGATTGTACTTGTGTTCCACTTGTATTAATTTCTGAAAATGCCATATATTGATTATCTGCTGAAATATCTACGTCCATAGCTATTGTATTTGCTAAATATGTTTTAAATAGCTCTTTGCCTGAACTATCAAATGTTTCTATTACAGACTTATGTGTCGTTCCAGATAGAATTACTGCTACATATCCATTTTTGTTTACTTTTATTTTATCTATATTTCCCTCTAACTCGTTTTTCCAAATAATTTCATTTCCTGAAATTAAATATATTTTGTTTTGACCTTTTTCAGCAATTAATAAAAACCTCCCATTTGAACTTGTTATTGGTGTAGATATCTCTACAGTAAGCTCTCCATCTAATTTTCCAAGTGAGTTATAATTTTTAAGAGTATTGTTATTTAGTATTGATATGTACTTATCATTTGCATATATATTATTATTTTCATTTTCATCTAACATAATGGATTTTGTAGTATCTTCTATTACATTTTTCATTAATACATATTTATCCATAATGTCTCTAAATTGTTTATTAGTACAATATGTAATAAAAATAACTAGTAGTGCTAGTAATACTATAGCTATAATAGAAACTATCATTATTTTCTTTTTATTTATTTTTTTTATATTTTCTCCATCATCTATTCCAATTATTTTCATTCAAAACTCCTAATATAAAATATCTATATCTATTTTATATCAGTTTTGCTATTTTTTTTCAAGCATTTTCGCAAAATTCCCATTGGGGACGTTTCCTTTTGGGGTATCTGTCCCTTTTGAGGTATCTGACACTTTTGGGAATTAATTGTCTCTTATTTATTTTTTTACCTAGTTACTCCTTTTTAATAACATAAAAATTTGTAACAAACCAAGTATTCCAAAAAGCGGATATAATAGTTCAACTAGCTTTGAAAAACCTATATTTGAAACTAATATTCCTGTTACACACATAATTAATAGTATTATATTATAGCTTTTTTTATTATTACTTACATTTCCTAAAAAACTATATCCTGTAGAAATTGCAGATGTGAATATTGAGGCAATTATTACAAAGCCATATATATATTTAAATATTCTTCCAAACTGCATTGTTATTTCTATTAATGGCATTTCTAATTCTTGTATGAAAAACTGTCCTCTTAGGAGCAATCCATAAATAAGAAAAGCTAATGCTATTATAATTGTACTACTAATTATAGCAATTTTTATTACTCCTTTTTTACTATCTATATAATTTCTCAAACTTGTTAATACTGGTATTAATAAAATGCTGTTATAACTTGCATATAATATACTATTAAATAGCCAGCCTTTATTATTTGTTGAAATTAATATATTACTATTTTGGTTTAACATATATGGTAAATTTTTTACCCCTAAATATATAATTAATAATATTAAGAAAGGTACTAATACTTCATTTGCTTTAATTACACCTTGTATACTTTTTTTGAAAAAATAAAAGCATATTACTACAAATATAATACTTGATATATAAATTGGAATTTTATATGTTTGTTCTATATATGCACCAAAACCTGCTATCATTATATAAAAGGAAATAAGTAAAAAGGCATTTACTATTATATTTATAGATTTATTTAGTTTTTGATGTTTCCAATTTATTCTTTCTAACAATTTATTATATGTATTAATTTCATACATTTTTGTTAATTCTAGAACCCTATATATTATAATTCCTGTCAATATTCCACTTAAAATAATGCCTATTTTTCCATATTCACCATATTTACCAAAGAATAAATATATTTCTCTTCCAGATGCGAAACCTGCACCTATCAAAGTTCCTATAATTACAAAAATAACTTTTAAAATATTCTTCAAATCTAATTCTCCTTTTTTATTAGAAGTTAGAGATTGGATAATTAAGCAAACTTCTTCTGTCTTCAATTCCCAAAAGGGACAGATTCCCCATTAGGAAACGTCCCCAATGGGAAGCCAAATAAAAAACTCTCATTTAAATGTATGAGAGTTTTTTACTTTTTATTTCTATTTCTTTCTTCTTCTATGTTGCCATACTAATATTCCTATCAATATTATTACTACTGGCACCCCAAATATTATTCCTTGTATTATATTGTCTTGCTCTACTGTTGCTGTGTAGTTTACTGTGTTTGTGTCTTTTCTTATTACTATATCTTCTTGTCTGTCTACTAAATATGCTATTGAATCTATTACTAGGTCCTTATTATATGCATATGAAATCATAGGATATGAAGATGTTTGTGTTAGTGTGTAATCTGATATGAATAGGTTTTCTCCATATATTACTAATTTTGAAATTTTTTCACTTTCTCCTGTTTCAGTATTTGCTTCTGCTATTTTCTTTTGCATTTCTGCTCCTACTGTAAATGGTCCTTCTTCTTCTCCAGTTTGTTTGCTACTACTTGTTATATTGAAGTTTGTTCTGAAAAATGCTCCTTCACTTGCTTCTAACAATGTATTTTTTGTTACTTTTAAGCTTTCTAGTTCTTCTTCTGCCACAAAATTTATTTTACTTGCATTTATTAATAATGCTGATGGTATATTTTTTGTAATTGTATTGTATCCTACATTTGGAATAATTATACTTGGTGCACCTGACATCATTCTTGAATTATCTGTTTCGTTTATAACACCTACTTCAAATGGCTTAATTCCATACAAACTAAGTATTTTATTTACATTTGGTAGTTCTTTATTTTCAGTTACTGCTAAATTAAACCATAATATATTTCCACCTTTATTTATATACTCAGTTATTGCATTTGCTGCCATATCATCAAAATCTTTTTCTGGTGATGTTATTATTAATGTATCACAGTCTTCTGGAATACTTCCAGTTGTTAATATATTTAGTGTTTTATATTCTGTTACTTCATTTGCTAAATACATACTTAAATAGTTCATATTTACGGAAATATTAAATTCCGAATATCCTTCTAAGAAATATACTGTTGGTATTTTCTCTGCTACTACATATAATATAGAATTTGTTAACTTTTCTTCTGTTATATCTATTTGTTCATATGTTTTTGGATCATATGTATAAAAATCATTTGTTGATAATATTTTAGATTTTTCTTTTCCCTCTACTATTATTCCATTAGAGTTATTGTCTATTCCATATTTTTCTACTAGGTCTGGTCTTGAAGTCGCATTTGTTACTTCTATATTAATTTTACTGTTTTCATTATGATATTGTTTTGCTAAGTCTATTATTGCATCATTTTCTGAATATCCTATAAAATATATATTTACGTCATTTTGTACGTTTTTTACTTGTTCTTTACTAGTCTCAGTTAAAGTGTATAATTTTTCAGATGTAAAATCTATTGGGTTTAGGTTTAAACTATTAATCCATAATGTAAGTGCAATAAATAATACTACTATTGCTATCATAAATATAACAGTTGTAGTTCTTTTTATAAGAACACTCTTTTTTATTTTTTCTATTATTTTTCCCATTTAATATTCTTACGCCTCCTATCTTGCACTTTTTCTTCTTTGCATTACAGTTACTGTTAAAATTAAACAAAGTACTGTAAATGCTAAATATGTTAATGTATATGCTATATCTATTTGACCTGTTGTAAATTTATAAAACATATTTATTAGTGAAAAATTTGAACCTGAAGCTATAAATTCAGGTAGTACCCATGTTATTACAAAGGTTACTATTGAAATCATTGCTGCTATTATTTGATTTTCAGTTAGGCTTGACGCAAATATTCCAAATGCTACATAAGCCATACATAATAAAGCAAAACCTAATAAAGTGACTAGCGCTGCTGGAATATCTGGTGTTCCAAAAAAGCATATTATACCTATAAATATTCCTGTAAATAGTAATGCTATTAATACCATAACTAAAGCAGATATAAATTTTGCTATAACTATTTTTGTTATACTAACTGGCGATGTTAATAGTAGTTGCTCTGTTCCACTTTTTCTTTCTTCTGAAAAAGACCTCATTGTTATCATTGGTATTAAAAATGCAAATACTAATATTGTTGGTAAATATGTAAAAATATACACAAATATATTTTGAAAGTCTATAATTCCATTTGAATATCCTAACTCTAAGTTGAATGATATACTAAATGCTAATAAAAATATTCCTATAAATACATATCCTATTGGGGATAAGAAATATGTTTTAACTTCTTTTTTTATAATTGCCCACATTATTCTTTTCCTCCTTTTTCTTTGTCTGTTTCTTTTTGATTGTTTTCTAATTCTGTTTTTTCTGAATTTGCTTCAGAAAAATTTTTGCCTTGTTTTGTGGTATTACTTACCGATTTAAACTCTACATCTTTTTTCTTATTCTTTTCTTGTTTTTCATCTATATTCTCTTGTTGTCTATTTGTATTTTCTTGTCTATCATCTATTAATTTCATGAATGCATCTTCTAAGCTTACTTCTGCTTTTTTTAGTTCAAATATTGTTATGTCTTCTTTTGGTAAAATATCAAATAGTGTTTTTCTTAGATCTATTTTTTCATCTGATACTATTTTATATTGTTTTGTTCCATCTTCATTATCTTTTATATATTCTAGTTCTTGTATATCTTTTACTTTATTTTTTATACTTAACATTTTTTCGTTTTTATCTTCTACTGTAACATATATTACATTTTTGTTTTGCGTTTTTGTTTCTAAGTTTTCTGGTGTGTCTATTGCTACAATTTTACCTTTATTAATTATAACTACTCTTTCACATATTTGGCTTACTTCTGATAAAATATGTGAGCTTAATATTACAGTATGTTTTTTTCCTAATTCTTTTATAAGGTTTCTAATTTCTAGTATTTGTTTTGGGTCTAAACCTACTGTTGGTTCATCTAGTATTAATACATCTGGATTTCCTACTAAAGCTCCTGCCATACTTACTCTTTGTTTATACCCTCTTGATAAGTTTTTTATTAATTTGTTTTGAACTTCTTCTAAACCTGTTTGTTTAATAACATTCTCAATTTCTTCTTTTCTAGTTTTTCTATCAACCATTTTTAATTCTGCCATATATTTTACAAATTCTTTAGCTGTAAGTTCTTGATAAGAAGGTACTCCTTCTGGCATATATCCTATTTGTTTTTTTGCCTTTCCAGGCTTTTTAGAAATATCATAGCCATTTACTACAATATTACCTTCTGTAGCTTCGATAAAGCCTGTTATCATATTCATAGTAGTACTTTTACCTGCACCATTTGGTCCTAAAAGTCCTACAATTTCGCCATCTTTAACTTCAAAGCTGATATTGTCTACGGCAGTAAAATTTCCGTACTTTTTAGTAATGTTTTTAACTTCTATCAAAGTAATTCCTCCTCATTTATAATTTGAAATATGTATTTCCGTAAGGCTATACTTAATTTTCGTTCCTATCATATCATTTTGTTTTGTCTGTTGCAATAGTATTCACATAGAATTTACAAAGAGCACGCAGGGGACGGACCTTTTCGTTCCGAATTCGGAACGAAAAGGTCCGTCCCCTGCGTGCTCTTATTGTTCTAAAATATTATTTTTTATAATATATTTAACCAAAGGAGAATTTATATGAACTTTTTATACCCTATTTTAATTGCTTTTTTATTAGTATTTATATCTGAACTTGGTGATAAGACTCAGCTTCTAGTTTTGTCTTTTTCTTCTAAATTGAGAGCTTCTACAATTCTTATAGGCGTAGCTCTTGGTTCATTTTTTAGCCATGGCATTGCTATTTTATTTGGTAGTTCTATTGGTCTTTTAGAAAATGAACTACTTCATAATATTTTGCAGCTTATAACATATTTTTCTTTTATAATTTTTGGTGTTTTATCTTTTTTACCACAAAAAGAAGAAAATACTAATAGTAAGAAAGAAAGTTTCCTATTAAAACTTTCTAAAATTGGTTTAGGATATATTTTAATTATTGCTATTTCTATTGCTGTTGGTGAGTTAGGTGACAAAACATTTTTGGCTTCTATTGGTTTAGGTATAAGTTATCCTAATCAAAAACTATTTTTAATAATTGGTGCTATTCTTGGTATGGTTATTTCAGATATGCTTGCTATTTTATTTGGAAGGTTTTTGTCTTCTAAAATACCTGAAGGTGCAGTTACAAAATTGTCTGGTGTATTGTTTATTATTTTTGGAATTGTTGGTTTTATTAGTTTTGTTATTTGAATTTTTATATGCTATTTTCTAGCAATTCTTTTTTCCGCTATAGCGGATTTTTTTATATAATACTAAATGCTTTATTATAAGCTGATGTCACAAGGTTTATAGTGTTAACAGGCACTTATGATGATTTTAATTTTGTGTTTTAAAAATATTCTTGTTGGATAACTTTCACTTATATATTTTTTTCATAATCTATATAATAAGGTGGTTTTTGTATGAGTTGTTTAAGTGAATTAAATGGATGTGAATTAGTTACTCTTGCTAACATTATTGCTATATGGTTATCTCAAAGTTTTACAGATGCTGAATTAGCCTCTCTTTCAGGTTTTTTTACTATTATTGGAGATAGTTTGGCTGCTCTTTCTATTAATAATAATTCTTGTTCTAACAAATAATAGTTTTCTTAAATTTTATATAAATAACTACTATAATTACTATATTCACTTTTCTATTTTTAATTTTGTTTATATTTTACTATATGTGTTGTAACTTAGTCAAGCTTAATATTAGTTAATATATAACAAATTTTTGTTTAAAATAGTATAGAGGTGTTAATATGATCTATCTTAATGTTAAAGACATATTAGCTAAGAAAAATAAATCTAAGTATTGGTTAGTACAACAAATGGAAAGTGATTTTCAGTCTGTTACAGATATGATGAATAATAAAACTATTAGTATTCGTTTTGAAACTATTGAAAAGCTTTGTAGAATTTTAGAGTGTACTCCTAATGATATTTTTATTTTTAAAGATTGATATGTTTTTAAAATTTATTAAAAAAGTAGAGGAAGGAATCCATTTTTAAGGATTCCTTCCCTTATTTTTATTAGAACCAAAGGAAGATACACTGCATCCTTACATCGAAAAATAAATAACAATTTCTATTATTTAAGCTCAAAGGGAATTAGACATATTTGCCTCTTGATACAGCTGTGTCCCCTACAAATTGTTTTTCCTAATATTAAAAGTGGCCTATTACTGCTTAATAAATTATTTCTAACTCGCTATCACTAAAAGAACTAATAAAAATCGCCCCTACAATTCTAACTTTAAATAATACAAAATACTAATTAACTTTTTATTGCTAATTCTATTATCTTGTCTAATAATTCATTATAATGTATACCAACTGCTTCAAATAATTTTGGGTACATACTTATATTAGTAAAACCTGGCAATGTGTTTATTTCGTTTATTATAATTCTATTTGTTTCATTTTCTATAAAAAAGTCTACTCTTGAAAGTCCACTTCCATTTACTGCCTTAAATGCTTTTATCGCTTTTTTTCGTATTTGGTCTGATATTTCTTTTGGTATATATGCTGGTATTTGAGTTCTTGATTCATTGTTTTTATATTTTGAATCAAAACTATAAAAGTCTTCTGCTGAAAGTACTTCCCCTATACATGAGGCTTCTACTTCTTCATTTCCTAGAACTGCACATTCTACTTCTCTTCCATTTATTCCTTCTTCTATTAATATCTTTTTATCAAATTTAGTCGCATATATAACCGCTTCTTCTAATTCTTGGGTATTTTTTGCTTTGTTTATTCCTACAGAAGAGCCAGAATTTGAAGGTTTTATAAACATTGGATATTTTAGTTTTTCTTCTATTATTTTAGTTACTTGTTTTAATGAACATATAGTTTCATTAAAATTTTCATCTACATAAATGTATTTTCCATTATTCTCCCTTATATACATATATTTAGCTTGGTCAAGTCCTGCCTTTTCAAATATTATTTTTGTATATACTTTATCCATTGAAATACTTGAAGCTAAAACTTTGCAACCTACATATGGAACTTTTGTTAATTCAAATAGCCCTTGTATAGTTCCATCTTCTCCATATAATCCATGTAATACTGGAAATATACAATCCATTTGGCTTAGGTATTGTATAGGATTACCTAGAGACTCTATATTATCAATTTTGTCTCCTACTTTATATACTCTTTTAGTTGGTGTATATGTATACCAGTAACCTGTTTTTCCTATATATATGGGGTGTATATCGTATTTTTCTTTATCCAAATTTTTAATAACTGATGTTCCTGATACTATTGAAACATCATGTTCTGTGGACATGCCTCCAAAAACTACTGCTAATTTTATTTTACTCATGTTTTCTCCTCTCTTTCCAATTAGGGACGTTTCCTAATTGGGTATAATGTCCCTTTTGGGGTATCTGACACTTTTGGGCGTAACATCACTTTTATGAATTTTCTTTTTTTACTGTCTACTGCTCTTCTTTTATTTTTTCAACTATTTCAAAAAATTTCATTCCATTTGAAGCTTTAAATAAAATTACATCGTCTTTTTTTATTATTTGTTTTAATTTCTCTATAATATTTTCTTTTTCTTTAAAATAATAAATATTTTCTTTTAGCATTCCTGCTTCTTTTGCTTTATTTGTTATATATCTTGCATTTTCTCCTGCACATATTAGTATGTCTATATTATTTTTATATACTTCTATCCCTACATTTTCATGTAATTGTTTTGAATATTCTCCTAGTTCAAACATATCTCCCAATACTGCTATTTTTCTATTTTTGTATTGTGCAAGATTTTCAAGTGAACCTTTCATTGATTCAAAACTTGCATTATAACTATCATTTATTATTTTAACACCATTTTTTAAGTTTTCTATGTCCATTCTCTTTTTAGTCAATTCGAATGTTTCTATTCCCTTTTTTATTTGTTCATTTGTAAGTCCTAGTTTTTTTCCTACAGCAGCAGCTGCTAAACTATTTTGTATAAAATGTATTCCTGCAACTGGAACTTCTACTTCAAATTCTTCATTTTCTATATGGCATATAAACTTACTGCTTTCTTCTTTTTTTATTATATTAGTAGCATATATTTTGCTTTCATTTTCTATTCCATAAGTTATTATATTAATTTCATTATTTTTTTCATCATAAAATTTATGTAATAAATCATTATCATTATTCACTATTATTTCTTTTTCTTCATTGCCTTCTAATATTTCTAGTTTTGCTTTTAGTATATTTTCCCTTGAACCTAAATTACCTATATGTGATGTTCCTATATTTGTAATTACACATAAATTGGGCTTTCCTATATTTGTAAGATTACTTATTTCTCCTAAATGGTTCATTCCCATTTCTACAACTGCTACTTCATGTTCTTCTTTAAGTTTTAATATTGTTAAAGGTACACCTATATGATTATTGTAATTTCCTTCTGTTTTCAAAGTTTTATATTTTTCTTTTAATACACTTGCTATCATATCTTTTGTACTAGTTTTGCCTACACTTCCAGTTATTGCTACTACTTTTATTTTATCATTATATAAATTTCTTTTTAATATTGCTATTTCTCTAAGTGCTTTTAGTGTATCTTCTACAACTATTATATTTTTCCCTCTATATTTTTCTTTTTGTTCTTGTGTAATTTGAATATTCTCAATAATTACTGTACTAGCACCATTTTTAAAAGCCTCTTCATAATAAATTCCTCCATTTATTTTTTCTCCTACTAGGCCAATATATGTTTCATTTCCTTTTATTTCTCTTGTATCTTTTGTAAATTCTTTACATTCTTCATTTTCAT
>CATNCV010000068.1 GCA_950096965.1 uncultured Clostridiaceae bacterium
GGCGCTACGCGCCTGTTCTTTTGTGGGAGGATTTATGTTATTAAACATTTTTGAACCGCGGTTGGGATTTATTCGTTAAATTTCGGGCGAAAACAGCAATGAGTATGGGAATGAAGCTCCCTCCACTTCCTCCACGAGCATAAACTGTGGAATATCCAATAATTTTATTACCATATGTTCCTGAGCTACCAGAGTATCCAGAACCTCCAGAAGCGCTTATATTACCTTTTTTTAAGTAGCTATTATAAAATAGATTTATACTGCCACCGCCAGAACCACCACCTCCAGCACTACAAGAACCACTCCATTTAAAAACAGGAGATGCACCATTAGAAGAAATAGTTCCATCATTAATTATAGAATTTCCATATATTATTAGTAAGCCACCATTTCCACTATCTCCGAGTAAATTGAGTAGAGCCATCACCACCATTAGGGGTACCAGCACCACCACTAGCAAATACACTTCCCCATTGGGAAGTGGTATGATTTGTGTCAGTAAATCCGTTACTATAAGCACTTCCTCCAGAGCCACCAGAACTACTACCAGAGCGAGCACCACCTCTGTAACTACTAAGCCCCATAGTAGCACCACCACCACCAGAACCGCCAGAATATGATGTGCCAGAAGCACCAGAACCACTGCTAATAGAGCCACTATAAGTATTAGAACCTTTGGATTTTACATAAATGCCACCACTACCACCACCACCAGTCATTCTATTTACTGCTGCACCAGGAGTGTTCCCTGTTCGCGCATATGGATAACGATATGCATAATAATCTTCTGAAGTATTAGAAAAAGATTGACTACAATAAGTAGCTCCACTAGCACCAGTTGAAGGAACATATTCATATGAATCATTTTGGTTTTTCCATAAATATACATTTTGCCCATTACACTTAGCACCTCTTTGACTCATTGATATAATGCCATTATTAGTTAAAGTTCCTTCACAATATATAAAAAAGCCTTTAGGACCACCTTTATAAGCAGTAGAAGTATCTCTATAAGTAGTAGTAGTTCCAGTAAATGTTAAGTTACCTTTGCCTTTAACCAAAATCATATTAGTAGCAGCATCACTTGCATCGCCAAATGTTTGATTATTAATAGTTGCATCATTTTCATAAACATAAGCATGAATATTATAAGATTCATTATTTATAGTGACATTATATATACCATCTTTTTTAATACAGTACTTTGCAATTGTAATTAAACTATCAAATTTACCTTTTGAAGATTCAACAAAAGGCTGTAGTTTAGTTTTACCATCTTTAGCTATGGCTGTAATTAAATATTTTTTATCTAATAGTAAATCAATATCTTTACTATATGAAGTATTATTAATTTCTTCAGTTGTAAAAGTACCATCATTATTTTCAAATATAATTTTATCTAATGGAATATTACTATTTACGCTTATTTTAGCAGTAACAATTTTTTGACCATCTGGAGTGGTACCAGTAAAATAATTAGTAATATCATTATCAAAAATAATTTGAGTTGCACCTAGATTATTAAGAACAACTAAATTCTCTCTATCAATTTCAAAGTTCCAATTATCTAAACTAACAATGTTATCATTTACAACTAAACCGTTAGAAGTAAGAATGTTGGTTAAAAAACTTTCATTATTATATTCTAAATTATTTTGTTTTTCATTAGAAGCTAAAGATAAAACATTATTAAGCCTATTTCTAGCATTAGTTTCGCTCATCTTTAAAGCATCATTATTAATTTTTTTTGTAATCATATTTATACTGAAAATAGATATTAAAATAATTACAAATATAATCGCAAAAGTAATAAATAAAAACTTCTTATTAAACTTTTTCATATGTGACCTCCGATTAAACATTTATAAAAAGATTATATAATATAAGTACTAAGAATTCAATAAAATTGAAAAATAAATTATATTTATATAAACCTACGGAAAACAAGAAAATCAGCTTAATTTTATTAAATTAGAAAACTTTTTAGTAACTAATAAAAATAGTTAAAACTTGGCCATATCAAGACTTTTATGGATTTGAGGTATTAATTGAAGATTTAAACAAAACACATATATAAATAATTCGTCAACAAAAAGTAAAAAAAATGTAAAATAACTAAGTATAAAGTCTAAAAAAGCAATAGCCGTAGCAAGTTTGAAGATAAAGTTGTGAAATATGAATAAATCCAATGTTGCTTAAAAAAAAAGCAAAATTTATAATTATAATATATAAATATAAAAAGGAGAAAAAAAGAAATGAACATGAAGCTTAAAGGGAAAACTAAAGTTATAATTTTTATGATTTTATGTGTGGTAATGTTGTTTGGAAGCAAAACAGCAGCAGAAACTGTAAAGTCTAAAGTTAACTTTGTGTTAAGTGGAGGTTACTTTACAAATGATTTTATAACAGAATATGAAGAAGGAAAAGTTACAAAGTTGCCAACAAATGTACTAAAGCCAGGTTATACTTTTGATGGATGGTATGAACAAGAAAATTTTGCTGATGAAAAGCAAACTTCAATACCTTCTACTAAAACTGGAGAAATAACATATTATGCAAAATGGAAACTAGCTCCTACTAAAAATGGATATGTTAAAGTTTCAGGTGGAATGTACCATACTTTAGCTATAGATGTTCATGGAAATTTAATAGGTTGGGGAATAAATAATAATGGTCAACTAGCAGATCAAACAGTATTAGATAAATTAACTCCAACAATTATAAAAGAGGGAACTAAATTCAAAAATATTTCAGCAGGTGGATTATTTAGTTTAGCACTAGATGAAGAAGAAAAATTATGGGCTACAGGCTCAAATGGTGTAGGTCAATTAGGAGATGGAACTAATATAAATAAAAGTTCATTAGTGCAAATTACAAATAGTGATAACACAAAATTTACTAAAATATCAGCAGGCCTTACACATAGTTTAGCCATAGACGAAAATGGAACACTTTGGGCATGGGGGCATAATAGTAAAGGCGAATTAGGAAATGGCACTACAACTAATAGTAATACACCTATAAAGATAATGGAAGGAACAAAATTTATAGAAATATCTGCTGGAAATGAAAGCAGTTTTGCTATAGATGAAACAGGAAAACTATATGCTTGGGGGTCAAATGAGAATGGAAAACTAGCATTAGGAAATGAAGAAAATAAACTAGTTCCTACATTAGTAGAAAGTGACATTGTATTTAAAAAAGTAGAAACATCTACAGGTGAAAATTATACATTAGCACTAGATGAATTAGGAAATTTATATACATGGGGAATAAATACATATGGACAATTAGGAAATGGAAGCTTTGAAAGTAAAAATGTTCCTACAAAAATACAAGAAGGAAAGACCTTTAAAGAAATAGATGTAGGATATAATACATCATTTGCAATAGATGAACAAAACAACTTATGGAGTTTTGGAGCAAATGGAAATGGAGAATTAGGAGATGGAAGCCAAACATTAACTAATATACCAAAACAAGTATTAACAAATGTAATAAGTATAGGAGCATCATGGAATCATACAGTAAGTATAACACAAGATGGAAGTGTAAATGCATGGGGCTCAAATGAAAATGGAGAGCTAGGAACTGGAAATGTAAATAATAGTTTAGTTCCAATAGTAATAGCCAAAAAAGAAACTGTAAACTATAATATACAACACTATAAGCAAAAATTAACATTAAATGGATATGATTTAATAGAGACAGAAACTAAAGAAGGTGCAAAAAATAGTTATGCAGTAGCAGAGCACAAAGAATATGAAGGCTTTATATTTAAAAGTGCAACATCAGGAAGAATAAGAGAAGATGGCTCAACAATATTAAAAGTATACTATGATAGGAAAAGAGAAAATGTAACTTTTGAAACAAATGGAGGATTTATAAACGGAGAAAAAATTACAGACTATGTAGTAGGAGTAGAAACAAATCTTCCAACTAATGTAGTAAAAATAGGTTATAACTTTGCAGGTTGGTATGAAAATGAAAACTTAGAAGGAGAGCCAGTTACAAAAATACTATCAGATAGTACAAACGCAAAAACATTCTATGCAAAATGGATAGCAAACCCAGACAAAGCTGTATATAATAAAATAACTGGAGGAATGTATCATTTCTTAGCATTAGATAAAGAAGGAAGTCTATTTGCTTGGGGCTTAAACCATAATGGACAATGTGGAAATGGAAACACTCAAAATCTATTAAGACCAACACAAATAATGATAGGAACAACATTTAAAGAAATAGCAGCAGGTACTTCTAATAGTTTAGCAATAGATAAAGATGGTAATTTATACATATGGGGAGAAAATGGAATAGGTCAATTAGGAAATGAAGAAATAGAGTTAAGCACTATCCCAGTAAAAATAATGGAAGGAACTAAGTTTACTAAAGTTGCAGCAGGAGGAAATCATTATTTAGCAATAGATGAATTAGGAAAATTATATACATGGGGAGAAAATAGCAAAGGACAACTAGGAAATGGAACAAGTAACAATGTAACTACTCCAAGTATAATAATGAGTGATAAAACATTTAAATCTATTTCAGCAGGTTTTGAAAGTAGTGTAGCAATAACTACAGATGGAAAACTATATGTATGGGGAGCAAATGAAGAAGGAAACTTAGGAGATGGAAGCAGAGAAAATAAAAATACTCCAATAAACATACAAGCAGAAGTAAATTTTGAAAGTGTAGAACATAGTACAGGACTAAATTATTTCTTAGCAATAGACGAAAACGGAAATATATGGGGTGTAGGAGATAATTCTCAAGGTCAATTAGGAGATGGAACATTAGAAAATAAAACAGAGTTAACACAAATAACTACTGATATAGTTTTCACTAAAGTTGCTACAGGTTACAACCATACATTAGCACTAGACGAAAATGGTAACTTATATGTATGTGGTTCAAATTTAAATGGACAACTAGGAGATGAAACAGGAGAAAGAAAAACTAGAATAACAAAAGTTTTCGCAAATGTAAAATTTGAAGATATAGATGCAACTTGGAGTAGCAATATTGCAATAAGAGAAAATAACACTCTATATGTATGGGGAGAAAATAATTATGGACAATTAGGAGATGGAACAACAAATAGCACTTATATACCAGAACAAACTACTATAGTTGATAAAACATATGAATTTGAAATAGAATTAGACCTAGGAGATGGAAGCATAGAAGGAGAGTATGATAAACAATATGAATATGGAAAAGAATATATCCTTCCAATACCTACAAAACCAGGATATGTATTTAAAGGTTGGTATGATAACGCAGAATTTAAAGGTGAACCAATAACTAGTATAACTATAGGAGAAAGTGGAAATAAGCATTATTATGCAAAATGGGAACCTCGAGAAGATGTTACTTATAAAGTGAATCATTATAAACAAAATGACACACTAGATGGATATGACTTAGAAGAAATAGAAGAACTACAAGGTACAATGGACACAATAGTAAATGCTATAGCAAAACAATATGATGGTTACATAGTAGATATAAATAGAACAGCAAGTGTAGTAAGTGGAACAATAGTAGCAGATGGAAGTTTAGTATTAAAATTATATTATAACAAATTATTTGAACAAAGCTTTAATATTAATATAACAAATGTAGATGGATATAGTGATGAAGCAATAGCAAATTCAAAATACGATGTAGTAGTTGAATACATGGATGGAACAACTAAAGAATATTTAGGTAATATAGCAGATGAAAATGGAAATATTCACATAGCAAATGTTAGTGGAAAAAATACAATGAAAGTATATATTAAACAAGTTGAAGGGGCAGAAGGATATACACAATATGATACTGAAAGATTTGTAGAAGTAAAAGTAAATAGTGAAAACAAAATAGAACTAACAGGAGCAAAAACTCCAGGAATAGAAGCTAATGTAGAAGAAAATACATTAAATATAAAATATTTAAACTATACAGAAGACTTTAGTAACACAATAAGAATTAACACAGTAGATAATATTGATAATGATATTAAAGTAGCAAATGTAAAATTTAAAGTAACATTCCCAGATGGAACAACACAGGAGCATACAACTAGTGAAGATGGAATGATAGAATTTAGAAATGTAGAACCACCAGCAATGGGAACATTTGTATATCAATTAGACCAAATAGATACACCATATGGTTATAAAACAAATACAGATAAAACATATATAGCAGTAACCTTTAACGAAGTAGGAACAATAATAAAAGTTATAAGCTTTAACTTATCATCAAATAAGGAAAATAATACAAATATTGTAAGCGAAATGGATGTAAATACACAAAATACAATCACAAATATAAACATCGAACAAGAAAGATTAACAGGAGAAAATTCAATATTTAGTGATTATGACCTAAAAATAGTTGAGAAAGATATAGATACAGGAGCTAAAGTACAAGATGTAAAATATAAAATAACTCAAAAAGTATTGAATGATGGAATGACAAGTACAATAACTGCAAATAAAGTTACAAATGAAAATGGTGAAATAATACTAGAATTTACAAATGGAGAAGAGATATTATTAACAATAAAAAGAACAAAAGTGCCAGATGGATATAAAATGCTAAAAGAAGAAATAAAAATACCTTTAGTAAAACAAGCAGATGGAAAATATGCATTATCTAATGAAGTAGAAGGTGTAACAATAGATAATGAGTCAAAAACAATAATAGTAGATAGAAATATATATAAAATAGACTCTGGAAATAATAAAGCAAAAGCAAAACTAAATAATACAATATATATAACAAAAGTAGACAAATACATGCGTCCATTACAAGGTGTAACAATGCAATTAAGAGAAATGACAAGTGGAAAAACATGGGACTTAACAACAGATGAAAATGGTTTAGCAAAAATAACAAGTAAAGATCTTGTAGAAGAATTAGGATGTGAATTCCCTGAATACTTAGTAACTCAAAAAGGAAAATTGACATTCTGGATAACAGAAAAAACTGTACCAATGGGGTATGAAAGAATTAACGAAGATATAGGCTTTGAAGCATACTATGAAGTAGATCCAACAGGAAAAATGCAAATAAGCTATATGAATGTATTAGATGGATTAAGTTATTACCATATAGTAAACCAAGAATATAGTGAGTATGAAGAAGAAGAATATATCCAAGTTGATATAAAACTAACAGTAATGAATAATTATTCATCAGGAGTAGATATTATTCAAGACTTTAAAACATTAAAAATAGAAAAGAGAGATTATAGTGATAATACAATAAAACTTGGAAATGCAATTTTTGAAGTAACATTTGTATATCCTGTTTCAGGAAAAGTAAGAGTACAAAGAGCTACAAAGGCAGATGGAGTTCTAACAATACCAAATGTATACTTCCCAGAAGGAACAACTATTGTAGAAATAAAAGAACTAAGAGCACCATATGGTTATCGTCGTATAACTGACACAATGACTGTAACAGTAAAAAATGAAGGCGGAGTAATAAGCGTACTAGATGGTGGAAATGTAAAAGATAATGAAGAAATACGCATAATAATAGGAGACGTAAAATATGGAACATCATATGGTGGAGGCTCAGGAAATGGAACTATTATAGGCGGCGGAGGCTCTGGAGGTTCTGGAGGTTCATCAATTGGAGGTTCTGGTGAGCCAGGAGGAAGCGGTTCAGGCGGAATAGGAGGCTCATGGGGCGCAGGTGGCTCAGGAGGTTCTGGTGGCTCAGGAGGAATAATAACAGGTGATGGCTCAGGAGGTTCTGGACCAGGAGGTTCAGGTGGTTCTGGAAGCGGAAGCGGCTCAGGCGGAGGAAGCATATCTGGAGGAGCAAGTGGAACAGGTGGTTCAGGAGGAATAACAAAACCAGGTTCAGGCGGAGGCAGTGGCTCAGGAGGCTCAGGTGGGCCAGGAGAACCAGGAGGACCAGGAGGCGGCTCAGGAACTATCACAAGTCCAATAAGACCAGGAGATAGTGAAACATCAATATTTGGAATACAAATAGACAAAGTAAACAAATATAATGAAAAAATAAGAGTAAAAGACGCACTATATATGATAACTGTGCTAAATGAAGAAACTAATAAACAAACTGTGAAATTTGTAAATACAAATAATACAGGAAGAGTATTATTATCAGACCTAACAGGTTTTGGAAACTTTAAAATAACTATATCAGAAATTAATGCACCTGAAAGCTATTCATTTGATGAACAAAAGCATGAAATACGTATACATAGAGACCAAGAATCTCATATGATAACAATGCTAAATGATGATACTAGTGAAAATACTACAGTAATAATTGACAATATAAATAAAATTATAAATATGACAATTAAAGAATCACCAAAAGGTATAGGATTATCAATATTAAAACAAGACTATGATGATGAAGAAATAACTTTGAAAAATAGTAAGTTCGAAATTATTGATAATGAAACTAATGAAAGATATGAACTTGTAACTGGTGATGAAGGTGCAGAATATATAAGCCTTCCAACAAAAGAAGATGGAGCACATACATTTACAATAAGAGAACTAGAAGCACCACAAGGATATAATAAATTAGTTGGAGACCTTACATTAACAGTAAACTATGTAAAAGGTAAGATAGCTTCAGCAAATGTAAGTGGTACTAATGCAGAAATAACAAATCAAAATGCAGAATATATAGAAATAAACGTACTAAATAACAAAATAGCAGAAGGATTAAAATATGATATAGAATTAATAAAAGCTGATGCATATTATTCAAGTATTACATTTGAAAATGCAAAAATAAAAATAGATGTTGACAATGAAAGTGGTATGCAAGGAATTACAAAAACAGCACTAACAAATAAAGATGGTAAAATATATATAAATGATATGTATGGAACAGGAAAAGTAAGCATAAGAATAACAGAACTTGTACCACCACCAGGAAGAAGATTTGACATTAAAGAAAAACAAGTATTATTAAATATAGATAGCCAAACAGGTTGGATAAAACTAAATCAAGGAAGCAGCAATGTTGATGTATTTATAGATAATGATGCAAAAAAAATAACAATAAGAGTAAGAAATTACCCAGATGGAACATTTATAATAGGAGCAAATAAAGTAGATTCTGAAGATAAAGACTTAATATTACTAGGAGCAAAATACAATATATTACTAGAAGAAACAGGAGATACATTTGAAGTAGGAAGCTATGAAGATGTACTACTAGCAGCTCAAAATATACCAATGCCAAATGTAGAATCAACAGCAGTATATACATATAAAATAACAGAAGTACAAGCACCATTTGGATATGCTTTAAATGAAACACCAATAATCCTAAAAGTAGAGGTAAGTAAAGAGCAAGGTATAAATGTAATTACAAATGCTTATATAGAAAGTGGAAATGCCGAAGTAGAAAAATATGGTGATGAATTTGTTCACTTATTATTAAAGAATACAGCACTTAATGGAACAGAAGGTTCAGAAGAAGGTGAAGGCTATAACATAAATGTAATTAAAGTAGACAGTGAAGACAAAAATTATAGAGTAGCAGGTACATTAATAGGTGTACATGTACAAGCAGAAAGCGGAGAAAACTACTATAAAGAATTACTAACAGATGAGAATGGACAAATAAGCCTAAATCACATAAAAGGAACTGGAAAAGTAACAGTAACATTAAAGGAATTAAATAATTCACCAAATTACTTAATAGCAAATGGAATAAAAACTATAGAATTTACAAGAGATAGAGAAACAAAAGAAATAATAATGGGAACAATTATAGGTGACAAAGTAACAGCAAGCATAACAGAGGCAAATAATGTAACTATAGTATTTGAAAATACACTAGATTCAACTGTAGCAACAATAATAAAACCAGAAAAAGTATGGATAGATACTACAAAGCAAAAAGTACATAGACCAGAAAATATAAAAATACAAATAAAAAATGGGGATACAGTAGTAGCAGAAAAGGAAATTTTAAGTACAGAATTAGGAACAATATTTACAAATTTACCAAAATATGATAGCGAAGGTAATGAAATAACCTATAGTATAGAGGAAACAGAAGTAAATGAAGGCGACTTAAAATTCTATGTATCAAGTATAGAAGGAAGTACAATAACAAATACATTTACATTACCAGATGATATAAAGAATGCAACAACAAGTATAACAGCAATAAAACATTGGGTAGATACTGAAGGACAAAAAGTACACAGACCAGCAAGTATTAAGGTACAAATAAAGAACGGGGAAACAGTAGTAGAAGAAAAAGAAATTTCAAATACAACTGAAAATGTAACATTTGAAAATTTACCAAAATATGATGAAGATGGAAATGAAATAATTTATACAGTAGAAGAAATAGAAGTAAATGAAGAAGACTTAAAATTCTATGTGTCAAGTATAGAAGGAAATATAATAACAAATACATTTACATTACCAGATGATATAAAGAATGCAACAACAAGTATAACAGTAACAAAACATTGGGTAGACACTGAAGAACAAAAAGTTCATAGACCAGCAAATATTAAAGTAACAATAATGAATGGAGAAACAAAAGTAGCAGAGGAGGTAATTGCTAATTCTGAAACTACAGTAACATTTGAAAACCTACCAAAATACGATAGTAATGGAAATGAAATAGAATATAGAATAGTAGAAGCGGAAGTAAATGAAGGCGACCTAAAATTCTATGTATCAAGTATAGAAGGAAATACAATAACTAACACATTCACAGTGCCAAGCGAAACAGTAGAAATAGAAGTAAACAAAGTATGGGTAGATACAGAAGAGCAAAAAGTACACAGACCAGAAAATATTAAGGTACAAATAAAGAATGGCGACACAGTAGTAGCAGAAAAAGAAATTTCAAATACAACTGAGAATGTAACATTTGAAAACTTACCAAAATACGATGGCGATGGAAATGTGATAAACTATAAAGTAGCAGAAGCGCAAGTAAATGAAGGTGACTTAAAATTCTATGAATCAAGTATAGAAGGAAATACAATAACCAATACATTTACAGTACCAAGTGAAACTATAAATATAGAAGTAACAAAAGTATGGGTAGATACAGAAGAGCAAAAAGTACACAGACCAGAAAATATTAAAGTAACAATAATGAATGGAGAAACAAAAGTAGCAGAGGAGGTAATTGCTAATTCTGAAACTACAGTAACATTTGAAAACCTACCAAAATACGATAGTAATGGAAATGAAATAGAATAT